>CAYOVN010000011.1:0-44098 GCA_964407425.1 uncultured Gemmatimonadaceae bacterium | reverse complement strand
GGTTGTTCCGATGTAACGGGCTCCACTGAAAAGGACTCTCCGACTGGCGTATGGCGCGCCACGAGTGGCTCTGAATTCAACTACTTGGTCCTTTTTGAAGACAATACCTTTCTCTATGCGGAAAACGATTTGACGGCTTTGTCTCCTGAGGAGAACGGTCTCGAGGTTGGTACATACTCCTCCGATTCAGCCGCCGAAACGATCCGTTTCAACATCAACTACGATGACAACGATCCAGGCAACGACTCGGGTGTCGGGGACATCGGCCCGGCGGTTGTCATAGACGCCGTTGTGTCAAATGGGGGAGCCACTCTGACGCTGGCAGACGGGGCTTTGGCGCTAGCCTCTGTGAGCCAAGATTCTTCCACACCATTCGTCGGTGTTTGGCGAGCCACAATCGGCGCCGAATTCAACTACCTGATCTTGTTCGAGGACAACACCTTCCTTTATGCAGAAAACGACTTGACGGTTATTTCCCCCGAGGAGAACGGCCTCGAGGTGGGCACCTACTTCTTCGATCCAGGCTCTGAGAGCATCAGCTTCGACATTACCTATGATGACAATGATCCGGGCAATGACTCGGGGATTGGTGACATTGGCACTTTGGTCGCCGCCACTATTTTGCTTTCAAATGGGGATACCACAATGACGGTTGGGGGCGGGATCCTGGTACTCACCAAAGGATTCTGAGCCGGTTGGTCCACTGACCGTCTGAATGGGTGACCTTTAACGCCAGGAGAGGGCGAATTTTGGCCTTGTGCCCCTTACCGTTCGTCCTTTACCCTATTCCCTATCCCTGAGGCCCCAAAACCAACCGAGCTATCTTCCCACCCATGAAAAGCTATCTCGATATCGTTCGCACGATCCTGGACACGGGTTGGACCAAGAGGAACCGTACCGGAGTGGACGCCATCACGGTGCCGGGCATGATGTTCGAGCACGACATGGCTCTGGGGTTCCCCCTCCTCACCACGAAGGCCGTGCCCCTCAGGTTGGTAGCGTCGGAACTCGAATTTTTCATCCAGGGCACCACCGACAAAGAGTGGCTCCGGTCCAGAAACAACCACATCTGGGACGAATGGTGCAGTCCTGAGAAGGTCCCCTACGGCCACGACGACGAAACAAAAGCCCGAATGGCCGCGGAGCGGGAACTCGGACCCATTTACGGTTTTCAATGGCGTCATTTTGGGGCCGGATATCGATCCTGGAATGAGGCTCCGGATGGGAAGGGAGTCGATCAACTCAGGGGGGTGGTGGAGAAGCTCAAGGAGAATCCGGACGATCGGCGCATGATCGTGTCCGCGTGGAACCCGGTGGATTTCCATCGCATGGCTCTGCCGCCTTGCCACTACTCGTTCCAGGTGACGGTCACCGATGGCAAAGTGAATCTGCTATGGAACCAGCGCTCGGTGGATGTGGCCCTGGGATTACCCTTCAACATTGCCAGCTATGCCCTCCTTCTTCACCTCCTGGCCCTTGAAACGGGTTTGGGTGAAGGACGGCTGGTGGGTTTCCTGGCGGATACGCACATCTATGTAAACCATCTGGAAGGCATCCACGAACAGTTGAACAGAAAACCCCACGATCTGCCCACCATTCACACAGAACCCTTCACTTCACTTTTCGACTGGCGTCACGAACACAGTCAGGTGGAGGGCTACGAACACCATCCACGCATCAAATTCGAGGTGGCGGTTTAACTCACCGTCACGATGGAGACCCATATGCCCGAAATCGTGATGATTGCCTGTGCCGCCAAGAACTCTGTAATCGGAAACGGCCCGGACATTCCATGGAGCATCAGGGAGGAATTCAAACATTTCACGGACCTCACCATGGGCTCGCCCTGCATCATGGGCGACATCACGTATGAGTCCCTTCCTCCGAAATTCAGGCCCCTCCCGGGTCGGGAAAATATCGTCCTCACCCTGGACCCGGACTACAACCCGGAGGGGGTCACCCTCTTTCGGGATTTCGACAAGGCCATGGAGTACACCCGAAGCCTGCCCGCTACGCAGGCTTTTATCTGCGGGGGGGCCAGCATCTACCGCCTGGGAATGGGCATCGCCGACACCCTGGAGCTCACCCGCCTGGACCGAGACTTCGAGGGTGACGTGATTTTTCCGGAGGTCGACCCGGAGTTATGGAATTTGGAGAACACAGAGAGAGCCTCCGCCGTAGACCGCATCTCGGGCGATATCGTGGGCTTCGAGTATCAGACCTGGCGCAGAATCGGGGTGGGCTGAGGGGTATCCCGGGTGAGCTGAGGGGTATCGCGGGTGGGGTAGACTGACCTCGTACAACGTATGGAAACGGAGAAACAATGACACACCGCCGACCGAACTGGCCCGCATTTTTGTGCATCCTTCCCTGGATAGCCGCCCTGGCTTGCACATCTCCTGAAACCGACGGATCGGAAGCTGCCTCCGCCGAACCAGGAGACGGAAGTGGGCTGAGAACCGCTCTTCTGTCGGAAGCCCTGACTTTCCACGCTTCCTTCGACCAGGGACCGGATGCCGATTTCGCTCTGGGGGATCCGAAAATCTACACTGCCCCTTCGTGGGAGGAATCAGACCAAGCCCGGCCAGGGATCGGAAACCCCGACGTGGAGATCGTTCCGGACATGGGCCGGTTCGGCAGCGCTCTCAGCTTCAACCAGAAGAACACCTCGGCCATCTTCTACTGGGCCGAAGAAAAGGTCGCATACTCAGACGACGACTGGAGCGGGACAGTCTCCTTCTGGCTCAACCTAACTCCCGGCGAAGACCTGGCACCGGGCTATTGTGATCCGATTCAGATCACCGACCAATCCTACAACGATGCAGCCGTGTGGGTGGATTTCACGAATGCCAACCCCCGGCAGTTTCGCCTTGGCGTGTTCGGGGACCTGGAAGCCTGGAACCCCGAGGGGCTTTCCTCAGACGAGCATCCCGGGTTTGAAGAGAGGCTGGTGGTGGTGGGCGAGCCGCCGTTCCGTCGGGGCAGTTGGACCCATGTGGTCATCACCTATTCCGGCCTGGGATCGGCGGCCGGCGGAACCGCCAGACTCTATATCGACCGCCACCTCCAGGGGGAAGTCAATGGCGTCAAGGAGCCTTTCTCGTGGGATCTTTCCCGGGCCCAGATCCGCCCAGGGATGAATTTCGTGGGGCTTTTTGACGAATTGGCCCTTTTCGATCGGCCCCTCGCGGAAGCTGAGGTCGTGGCCCTCTATCAGTTAGAGGAAGGGGTGGCGGCCCTCTACAACTAGATGACACCCCTTCTCCCGCCCCTGCTCATCCTGCGGTCACAACCTTAAGGTTGGTACCTGACAGCATTTCTGTGCGCGAAAACCCACGACTTCTGTGAAAGGAGTGCTCTTGTGATCGCACCTGACCAAAGAGGCCAGAAAACCTCGAACGAGGATAGCTCAGAGGTGCCCCTTTCCCGCCGGAAGTTCTTGGCAGGTCTGACCGCCGGGGGAGCCGCGTTGGCTGCGGCCCCCTTCGTACCAACCACACTACTGGGCCGGGATCGGCCCAGAGGAGGCCGTGGGCTTCCCCGCCAGGAAATCCAACTGTTCAACGGCAAGGACCTCTCCGGATGGGACTACTTCCTCGTCGAAGAGGACGCCGAAATGGAAGACGTCTGGAGCGTCGAGGACGGCATCCTGGTCTGCACGGGAGAACCCGGTGGCTACCTCGCCACAAAGGGGGAGTACGAGAACTACGAACTCGTGGTGGAGTGGAGGTGGCCGGAGGAGCCAGGGAATTCAGGGGTACTCATGAGGATCGCGGGGGAACCGGCGATGCTTCCGAGCAGCGTCGAAGCTCAGTTGAGAAGCGGGAGCGCCGGGGATATGTACGGGTTTCAGGGGTTCAAAATCGGTGGTGACCCGGCCAGGCTGAGTGAGATCTCCATCGGGTGGAGCCTGGGGAAGATCGAGGGGAACGAGAAAGAACCGGGGGAGTGGAACCGGTACGACATCACCGTAAACGGGGACCAAATCACTGTGGTCCTGAACGGGAAGGTGGTCAACCAGGCCACAGGGTGCGACGTCCGACCGGGAAGAATCGGACTGCAGTCGGAGGGGGGCGTCATTCATTTCCGCTCCGTCAAGCTGACACCCCTCACCACCGACTAGCGTTCTGGTCGTTCTCGTGCTGGTCAATCAAAAATCAGCTGAGGCGGCTCCCGGTTTAGACGAGGACCCCACGGTTCGTCATCGCCCTGGCATATACATAAAGCAGAAGGGCAAAAACGAAGATCAAGCCGCTGAAGAACAGCGCGAAGGGGTCACCAATCACCTCCAGGCCGTTGGAGAGGACAAAGTTGTGAACGGTGGTCACAGCCATCGCCAGGAATGAGACCAGGAACACACGCGCTGCGAGTTTCTTCCTCAGAAGCAACAGGACGGCCCCCAGAACCCCACCCCACACGGCAATCGCCCAAAAAGCCACTACCCAGGTCGGGAACCCGTAGAAGAATTCGAGCTGCTCAGGAGTGAATTGGCCCATATAGGCCTCATTCCGGGTCTCTGTCATGAGATAGTCGAAGGCGCCCATGGCGTTCCACAGGACAGCGAAGATCCCAACCACCCAGAGGTGCCAGGGGGTACGTTCGTTTGAGGCATCTTGGTTCTCAGACATAGCTCTCTCCTGCATCAGGTGATGGAACACGTCGGAGGCTCAGCCCACCATCCACCGGACGGGCCCACATCTCTGTGACCAACCTCCCCAACTGTGACCTCCGTCACAGAAATTCCCAGCCTACAGTGGCATCTTTTTCATTATTTCCATAAAATGCTGCTTGTCCCCTCAAAGCAACCAGGATAGATCATGCCAATCCGCAATGCGTGGATAGCCTCCTCGCGGGGCATTTCCAAATTCGGAGCGTTTTCTCTCATCGCGATGGTTTCCCTTTGTTCCCTCTCAGCCTGTGGCGGCGGCGGTGAGGCCAGTGATGACGCCGGCGCAGCCAGTGAGGCCTCGTCCTCTACCCAGACCCAGGCTGCGTCGGATCTGACGGAGTGGGAACTCGAGAACGGGATCGGTCCGATAACCGACCCCATTACCCTGGGTGAGATCGACCCGGCCCTGGTGGCTCAGGGTGAGGCGAAGTTCACCCTCCTCTGCTCAGCCTGCCACAAACTGGACGAACGGTACGTGGCCCCGCCCCTTCGAGACGTGACTTCTCGCCGGACCCCAGAGTTCGTCATGAACATGATATTGAACCCTCTGGAAATGACCCAAAGACATCCGGCTACAAAAGAGCTCCTCGCCGAGTACTTCACCCCTATGGCTCCCCTTGGGCTGACCGAAGACGAGGCCCGAAACGTTCTCGAATATCTGCGTAAAGCATTTGCCGACGGACCATCAGGACAGTGAGGTCCAGCGGCATCGGGATAGATCAACTTCAAGAAGCCGGGTCGGAACAGACCCGGCTGTAACCTACGACGAAGGGATGAAGAAATGGAAAGGATCCGCGGAAAAGGGTGGACCTTCGGGTTCATCGCCCTGGTTCTCGGTACGGCGGCCCTCTACTCCTGCCAATCCGGTCAGGCGGGCCCAGGCATGGACGATGCTGCCTCGGCTGTTTATGTGGCCCCGGGAGAGTACGACGAGTTCTACGCCTTCATGTCGGGCGGATTCAGTGGGAACGTGACCGTGCATGGCCTTCCCTCTGGGCGCCTTCTGAAGACAATTCCCGTGTTCTCCCAATTCCCGGAAAACGGATATGGGTACAGTGAGGAGACGAAGGGAATGCTCGATACTTCCTGGGGGTTCATTCCCTGGGATGACAGCCATCACCCGGAGCTCTCGCAAACGGAAGGTGTCACCGACGGGCGGTGGCTCTTCATCAACGGGAACAACACTCCCAGGGTGGCGCGGATCGACCTGACGACCTTCGAGACCGAAGAGATTCTGGAAATCCCTAATTCGGCCGGAAACCACGCTTCCCCCTTCGTGACGGAAAACACTGAGTATGTCGTGGCTTCCACCCGGTTCAGCGTGCCCATCCCCCAAAGGGACATGCCCATTTCCGAGTATGAGGGGAACTTCCAGGGCACGATCTCGTTCATCAAGGCCGATGAGCCGGGAGGCATGGAAGTAGCCTTCCAGATCCTGGTCCCGGGCTATAACTACGACCTTTCCAATCCAGGCCGGAAGGAGTCCGCCGGGTGGGCCTTCCTTACCAGCTATAACACGGAAGAGGCTCACACCCTTCTGGAGGTCAACGCTTCCCAGCATGACAAAGACTTCATCGCAGCCGTCCACTGGCGGCGGGCTGAAGAGTGCGTGGCCCAGGGTGCCGGGACGGTTATGGACGCCGAGTTCTACCACAACCACATGGGCTCCGACAGAATCGCCCACACTGAGGTAAACGAGTCCGTACTGGTCCTCGAGCCTTCCGAGTGCTCGGACATGGTTTACTTCCTTCCCACACCGAAATCCCCCCATGGCGTAGACGTTGATCCGTCCGGGGAGTACATCGTTGCGGGAGGAAAGTTGGCTGCTGTAATCCCGGTCCATTCCTTCACCAAGATGATCCAGGCCATTGAGGCCCAGGACTTCGAGACCGAAGTAAACGGGATCCCCGTCCTGCGATACGAAGCGATCCTGGCAGGTGAAGTTCAGGAGCCAGGCCTGGGTCCCCTTCATACAGAATTCGACGGTCGGGGCTACGCCTACACATCCATGTTCATCTCCTCCGAGATCGTGAAATGGGAGCTGGGAACATGGCAGGTGGTGGACAGGGCTCCAGCCTTCTACTCCACCGGACACCTCATGATTCCGGGAGGAGATTCGGGTCAGCCTTGGGGCAAGTATGCCGTCGCATTGAACAAGATCACGAAGGACCGATACCTACCCACCGGCCCCGAGTTGGCACACGCCGCCCAGCTGTTCGACATCTCCGGCGACAAGATGAAGCTCCTGTTGGACTTCCCTACCATGGGAGAGCCTCACTACGCTCAAGCCCTTCCGGCACACATCATCATGGATCGCCAGGTGCAGATGTTCCCCCTCGAGGAAAACACCAATCCTTACGCTGCCCTTGGGGAGGCCGAGGCCCGGGTTGAACGGGACGGCAACACCGTTCACGTCTACCTGACCACTATTCGAACCCACTTCGTCCCGGACAACATCGAAGGTATCAAGGTTGGTGACGAGGTCTACTTCCACGTCACAAATCTGGAGCAGGACTGGGATGTTCCTCACGGCTTTGCCATGATGGGCGCAACAAACTCCGAGCTCCTGGTCATGCCCGGTGAGACTCGAACCTTGAAGTGGATTCCGACCCGCGTGGGTGTCTACCCCTTCTACTGCACGGACTTCTGCTCGGCTTTGCATCAGGAGATGCAAGGGTACGTCAGAGTGTCGCCAGAAGGTTCGAACGTACCAATCACATATTCAACGGGCGGCTAGAGAGCTATCCGGTGAGAGAGGGGGGTCGGTGGACGCCGGCCCCCCTTCCTATACCTACCAGAAATCGAGGGTCGAACGGTGAGAAAATCGTCCAGGATCACTCTGGCGCTATCGGCTCTGGCGTTGGCTGCGGGCTTCTTCCTGCCCCTTTGGAGTATCAGCCTCGAGGCTCCTCAGTATCCGGAAGGAATCGGGATGCTGATCGAAGTGAACACCATCTCAGGTCAGCGACCTCACGATCTGGACAACATCAACAAACTGAACCACTACATCGGCATGAAGAGCATCGAGCCAGATGCTATCAGGGAACTTGATTGGATGCCCTGGATCTTGGGATTCCTTATTCTGGCGGGCCTGGCCGGTGCCGCCCTGGGTCGCCGGTGGATGCTCTTTGCATGGTTGGGGCTCCTCGGAGCAGTGGGGGTGGCGGGAATGGTGGACTTCTGGCTGTGGGGATACGACTACGGCCATAACCTCGACCCAATGGCGGCTATCAAGGTCCCGGGGATGACCTACCAGCCTCCCCTCATCGGATCGAAGGCCCTGTTGAACTTCGTAGCCTACTCCTGGCCTGCCCTTGGTGGACTGATCGTGATCGGGGCTGGTGCTATTACGGGAGTGGCCGGCTTTTTTGAAATTCGGAGAAAGAGACGGGAAAAAGGCTTCTCGGCAGCCATGCTGGTTTTGATCGGCTGCGCCCTCCCCTTTTCGGGGTGTGCCCCAAAGGAGCCGGTGCCGATCAGAATTGGTGAGGAATCCTGCGCCGAATGTCTCATGACCGTTTCGGACGCGCGATATGCCACTGAACTCATCACCAAAAAGGGGAAGGTCTATTTCTTCGATTCGGTAGAATGCCTGGCCGGGTTCTACCTGGATCAGAATGCGGACGATGTCGCATCCATGTGGGTCACCGACTTCCACACCCAGGCTCGGCTGATATCCGTGCATCAGGCCTTTTTTCTGCGGAGCAAAGACCTCAGAAGCCCCATGGGGATGAACCTCACCGCTTTTGGAGACGGAATCACACCCGAGACCATTCTGAATTCCTTTATTGGAGAGATTCTCGATTGGCCTGAGGTTCTCGCCCTCGTCGAAAACGAAGGCATTCCGGGAGCGGGCATGGGAGGAATGCACGGCGGTCATGATGAAGGGTTGGTCGAAGGATCAGGTGGAGGCTGATGGAGCGTGGCCTGGCCCCCCTCCTTCTGAGCTTCTTTCTCTCCGGGTCCGTTCTCGAGCTTGCGGCCCAGGACACCCTCCATGTAGGGGTCGGATACCCCATCTCCACCATTACTGAGGGCTTGGCCTCAGCAGCGCCGGGCGATCGCGTAGTCGTGCACGCCGGGGTCTTCAGAGAGCCGACCATTGTGCTGACTCGGCCCGTTGAGCTGGTAGGAGAGGGATGGCCGACGTTGGACGGGCAGGGAGAGCGTGAAATTCTCCGGATCGAATCAGACGGGGTGACAGTGGAGGGCCTGGTTTTCAGAGACGTGGGGGTAAGCTACGTGGAAGACCGGGCCGCCATAAAGGTCCAGGAGGCCGGGGACTGCCGCATCATTGGGAACCGGATCCACAACGCTTTCTTCGGGATCTACCTGGCCAAGGCCCATTCCTGCCGGATCGAAGGAAATGAGGTCGTCGGGGAAGCCCTGAAGGAGACAGCTTCCGGGAACGGAATCCACCTGTGGTACTCTCGGGACATCGACATCAAAGACAATGTCGTCTCGAATCACAGGGACGGGATCTATCTGGAGTTCGTGGAAGACTCGAGGATCGTAGGAAATCTTAGCCGGAACCACCTGCGGTATGGGCTCCATTTCATGTTTTCGGACGGATGTGTCTACGAGGGCAACGAATTCAGGGAGAATTCCTCGGGCGTGGCGGTCATGTACACCAAACGGGTCCAGATGCTCAACAACCTCTTCCAGGACAACTGGGGAGGGGCTGCTTACGGCCTCCTCTTGAAGGACATTACGGATAGTGAAATCAGGGGAAACAGATTCGTCCGGAATACCGTGGCCATTTATGCGGAAGGGTCAAACCGCCTCACGGTGGAAGGGAACGAGCTGAGGGGGAATGGCTGGGCGGTAAAGATCATGGCGAACGCCCAGGACAACCTCTTCACCAAAAATGACTTCTTCGGAAACACCTTCGACGTCGCCACCAACAGCAGGCGGGCCTACAGCACCTTTGAGGGAAATTATTGGGACCACTATGAAGGGTACGACCTGGACCGGGATGGAGTAGGAGACGTTCCCTTCCATCCCGTCCGCCTCTTCTCCCTCATAGTTGAGCAGAACGAACCCTCCTTGATCCTCCTCCGGTCTCCCTTCGTGGAACTCCTCGACCTGGCGGAGCGGCTCTTCCCGGTGCTCACGCCCGAAACCCTCAGAGATTCTGCTCCAGCCATGGCCCCCTTTGGCCGAACCGGCCTACTCGCGAAAGGGCGGCAGACTGACGGGGGGCACCTGAGATGATCACCATCCGTGGGCTCCGGAAATCCTTCGGAAGGTTGGAGGTTTTGAAGGGTGTGGATCTTACTTTCCCCGAGGGGAAAATCACAGCACTCGTCGGACCGAACGGCTCCGGAAAAACCACCTTGATCAAGACGATTCTTGGCCTCTCCAAACCCGACGCTGGGGAAATCGCGGTGGGTGGCCATACCCTGAACGGGGATTGGCGTTACCGGTCTCAGCTGGGCTATATGCCCCAGATTCCTCCCCTTCCTGAGAACCTTTCGGCCGGTGAGCTCTTTCAGATGCTCCGTGATCTGAGGAAAGCCGAAGTCGGCCCGGATCCCGAGTTGATGGAGGCCTTCGCCCTCGAAGAGCATCTGAATAGTCCCCTTCGGACCCTCTCAGGGGGGACGCGCCAAAAAGTGAACGCAGTGATGGCTTTCATGTTCCAGCCGGATCTCCTGATTCTGGATGAGCCCACGGCAGGCCTCGACCCCTTGGCGTCCAGGTACCTGAAGGACCGAATACTCAGAGAGCGCTCTAAAGGGAGGACGCTCATCATCACCTCCCATGTTCTGAGCGAACTCCAGGAGCTAGCCGACTTTGTGGTCTTCCTTCTGGAGGGCCAGGTTCGTTTCGGCGGATCGGCGGACGAACTCCTGCGAGTTACCGGGGAAGAGAGCCTGGAAAGCGCTGTGGCCGAACTCATGCGAAGAGGAACCGACGCATGAACTCCACGGCAAAAATCGCCTGGTACGAGATTCGGGATGTAGCCCGGGGAAAGTGGCTTCTCCTGTACGGAGCCTTTTTCTTCCTTCTCACCGAAGGCCTGTTTCGTTTTGTCGGGGACGGATCCAGGGTTCTTCTGAGCCTGGTCAGCCTGGTCCTTCTACTCGTCCCTCTGGTCGGGGTTTTGTTCGGCACCGTTTACCTCTACGGAGCCCGGGAGTTCAACCAGCTCCTTTTGGCCCAACCGGTGAACCGACGGCAAATGTTCGGTGGCCTCTACCTGGGGCTTTCGATCCCCTTGGCCGGGGCAATGGCATTGGGGATCGGGCTTCCTTTCCTGTTCCACGGGGTTCTTTCCGGCCGGGATATCGCAACACTGATGGTACTCCTCGGCACCGCAGTGGCCCTGACCCTCGTCTTCGTAGCCCTGGCATTCCTCATCGCCGTTGGCGTGTCCGACCGCTTGAAAGGAGTGGGGGCCGCAATTGTCGTTTGGTTGGCTTTCTCCTTTCTCTATGACGGCCTCGTTCTATCAGGCGTGGCGGCCTTTTCCGAATATCCGCTGGAGGGGGCCCTCATCGCAGCCGTACTCTTGAATCCAGTCGACCTGGGAAGGATTCTTCTTCTCATGCGCCTGGATGTTGCCGCCCTCATGGGCTACACAGGAGCCACGTTCGAGGCTTTCTTCGGGACCGTTTCCGGGGTGGCCCTTGCCACGGCGGCCCTGGCTGTCTGGGTCGTTGTCCCCGTCCTTCTAGGGTTCCACCTCTTTTCCAGAAAGGACTTCTGATGGCCGGGAGGCTATTGGAAAAATACGGTACCGCGTGACCCTCTGGAGAAAAGGAAAAAATCAGGGCTGATGGAAACCGGCTGGTTTCACACGTATCTTCTCCCTTCCATTGATTGTCCGTTTCGGATTCCTGACATCACAAAACCAGCGGTAGGAACCAATCATGGTCTGGAAAAGCGCCGTCCACCTGATAGTGGTCCTCCTCTTATTGTCTCCCAACCCGGAAGTTCATAGCCAGGAACCGGGAACCAACAGCTACTTCGAGCACATGCAGTGGCGACAGATCGGGCCGGCGGTCTTCGGCGGTCGGATTCCGGACCTGGAGGCGGTCCCTGACAACCCGGCTGTGATTTTTGTTGCCGGATCCACCGGTGGAATCTTCAAGACCACGAACAACGGCGTGACCTGGAGGCCCGTCTTCGACCAGGCGGGCCCGACCCTTTCCATCGGCGACATGGCACTGGCGCCATCGGATCCTCTGATCATGTGGGTGGGGACGGGGGAGTCGAACGGGGAGCAGCAAGCAGCGTCCTGGGGAGACGGGGTCTATCGGTCCCTCGACGGCGGGGAGACCTGGGAACACATGGGCCTCCGAGAAACCCGCTCCATTCACCGCATCGCCATCCATCCGGACAATCCCGACATCGTTTTTGTAGCGGCTCCCGGTCACAGATGGGGGCCCAACGAAGAGCGGGGCCTGTTCCGGACCACGGACGGTGGACTGACCTGGCGAAAGGTCCTCTACATCAATGAAAACACGGGTGTCGTCGAGGTCGCCATGGAGGACAACGGTCGCGTTTTGTACGCCGCGGCCTACCAGCGAAGGCGCCACGCATGGGGCAACCTGACCGGGGGGCCGGATTCAGGGATCTACCGCTCCATGGACGGGGGGACCACTTGGAAGAAACTCGGCGGGGGCCTTCCTGAGGGTGCACTCGGAAAGATCGCCATCGCCATCGCCAAGAGCAGCCCGAATGTCGTCTACGCATCGATCGCCGACAGCGACGGGGGCCTCTACCGCTCCGAAGACAGGGGCGAGAACTGGACCCGGGTCAACGATCTTCGGACCTCTTACTGGTACGGGAATATCTATGTCGATCCCGTGAACGAGAACAAAGTCTGGGCCATGGGAACCCAGCTCGACGTTTCCATCGACGGTGGCAAGACCTTCGAAAACGATTGGACCGCCCAGGGCATCCACGTCGATCATCATGTCATGTGGATCAATCCGAAGAACACGGACCACATGCTCATGGGCAACGACGGTGGATTCCACATTACCTATGACGGTGCCCGTACCTGGAGCTTTCTCAACAACATCCCCATTGCCCAATTCTACGTGATGGGCATCGACAACCGGGACCCCTACCACGTCTACGGGGGGCTTCAGGACAATGGGACGTGGGGGATACCGTCCAGGACCTACTCCCGAGTGGGAATTCTCAACGAAGACGCGGTGAACGTCGGTGGTGGGGACGGCTTCGTCCCGGCTATCGACCCCCGGGACTTCACCAGGGTGTACGTCGAATCCCAGTTCGGTGCCCTGAGAAGAGTGGACCTTGTGACCGGTCGGTCAACCGGAATCAAGCCGGTCCCACAGGATTCCACGGAGAGCTACAGGTTCAACTGGAACAGCCCCATCCTGATCTCATCCCACGACCCTGACGTCGTCTATTTCGCCGGCAACCGGCTATTCAAAACCACCGACCAGGGCGAGAACTGGGAGGTTGTCAGTGAGGACCTTACAAGAAACGAAACGCCCTCCGAGTGGGAGATCATGGGACTGAAGCCGTCCCTCCGGGCATACAACACTCTGACCGGGTTGGCCGAGTCGCCCCTTCAACAGGGGTTGATCTATGCGGGAGCTGACGACGGCAGTGTCTTCAGGACCCTCGACGGTGGCGAAACATGGGACCCCCTGACGGACAAGTTCGGGTTCGATAACAGCACGCTGGGCGGGGTGAAATTCGTCACGAAGATCCATGCATCATCAAGCAATCCGGAAACCGCGTACATCTCCTTTACCGGGCACTACTATGACGACCTCAGCCCGCAGCTCTTCAAAACGACCGACTCCGGAGATTCTTGGACGCGCATCACAGGGGACATGCCTGCCGAAGCCGTGGTGATGGCGATTGTCGAACATCCGAAAAATCCGGATCTCCTCTTCGCGGGGGTTCATAACGGCTTGATGCTATCGGTCAACGGAGGAGAGAATTGGACCAGGGCCGGGGGCGACCTCCCTCCTGTTTCAGTGAATGACATCTCTATCAAGAACGGCGACCTCGTCCTGGCCACCTACGGGCGGGGATTCATAATCCTGGACGACATCGCTTTCCTGGAGGAACTACCCGGGGAGGTTCTGGAGGAAGAGGCGCACCTCTTCCCGGTCCGGGACTCGGAGCAGTACTACCGGAACAACCGGGACATGTCCAACAAAGCGGCTCGATTCGCTGGGCCGAACCCTGAGTACGGGGCGCTGATCACCTACTACCTGAAGGATGGCCCCACCCCGAACGAACCTGCTGATGGGGACGCCCCTTCGGAGCCACCGGAGCTCTCGATTCAGATCCTCGATTCGGATGGTGAGGTGATCCGGGAGCTGTCCGGCCCCGATAAGAAGGGCTTCAACCGGATCGCCTGGGATCTACGAATGACTCCCGACACCACGGCGGCTCCAACAGGTGGAGAAGGCCGGCGACGTCCGACCATGACTGACGTCGACCCTGGTTCCTACACGATACGCCTGACGGCCCGCGGACTGGAAATGGTCCAAACGGTGACAGTCGTTTCAGACAAAAGATTGACGCCATCCCGTCACCCCTGAGGACTGGGTCCAGGGGAGGGCTCTTCTTTCTTAGTCGGTCAAACGCAGGTACAGATCCGCATACTGGCCCGCGATGGCTTTCCAATCGTACTGCCCCCGTACCAGGGCGAGGGCGTTGGTACCGCGGCGCTTCTTTTCCTCCACGTCGGACAGTGCTTTGTGAAGGGTGCTTGCGAGGGAGTCCAGATCGTCCACCTCCGCAAACCACCCATTGGCCTCAGGCCCGTCACCTACGACAAAATCGAGAGGACCTCCGCTCTTCGTCGCGATCACCGGAGCCCCCACGGCCATAGCCTCCAGGTAGACCTGGCCGAAGGGTTCGTTATAGGACGGAGCCACAAGGACGTCGGCCAGGTTGAGGCCCTCGGAAAGAAGGCTGTGGGGAAGCCACCCGCAAAAGTACACATTCGGAAGGCCGAGAGTGCGGGCGACCGTGTGCGGATGCTCTCCTTCCCACTCCCCGGGCATGCCTCCCCAAACCAGCAGATTGAACGGAGGGTCCTTTTCGCTCCCGAATAACCGATTCACCTCGGCAACGGCATGGACCAACAGTGGGACCCTTTTGAAACCCAGAAAGCGGCCAACAAAAACGGCCAAGGGCCTCGAGGACCCCTCCTCCCCCCTGAACCTCTCGAGATCGGGCGGATCATAACGGACGCTTCCTGGCGTACCCCCTTCGTCCCACCCCTGTGGGTCCTGCACCAGGATTTTCTGGAGGAAATCGAGCTTCTGATCCGCCGACCAGCCCAACGGTTTAAAGAGGGACGTGTCGACCCCATTTGGAATGGTGGTTATTAGGTCCTCGGAGATTCGGAGCTGCTCGATCCCTCGGTCCCGTATGTCCGGACTGATCGCCGCGAAGTGGGTTGAATGCCGAACCGCATCGGAGAGCATCCCACGCCCGACATGGTCAAATTCCGCGGCCCCGTCTGGCCCCTGGCTTAACTCATCCAGACGCTCCAGCATCTTTATCTCGGTCCCATGCAAATGAGCGAGGCTGGGAACGGACGGAAAGACCTCGGCCGCCGCGAGGTTGGCATAAGTGAGGTGGTGGAGGTGAAGGACATCGGGTCGAAAGTGCTTCGACACATCCTCGAAGGCCTTTGTCCAACACTGAACCATCCCCTGGTATTCCTCCTCAGACACCGTGTAGAAAACGCGGTCCGGAACTCCAGGTTTGTCTTCAAAACTCGGATGGAAGGGCACAGGCCAGCTGGTGGCCATGGGGTTCTGCCCAGCCTGGAATCCCCTTCCCGCGTCGGAATAGTCCACGGTGGTCAGGGGGATTCCCTCGAAGAAGTGTTCTGCGTCATGCTGGGGATCCCCATCATCGAGGGTTCCCGTGACGAGGTGGACGTCGTGGCCCAGGTCGATGAGGGCCCGGGAGAGGTAGCGGACGACCTGCGCGCTCCCACCCCGGGGATAAAAAATGAGACTCATCAGGATTTTCATGCGGGGTCCTCTGGCATCACCGGATTATGATCGGCTCGAGGTGCACGGGGGTGATCACCGTGGACCCCGGGGAGAGGGTGCGGGCAATCTCGATGAACGGGATGATGTTCCGTTCGATGTTCTCCTGCTGGGAGAACCCATAGGGCACCCGGAAGTTGTCCCAGTGCGTGGGGATGACGACCGGCGGAAAGCCCGTGGCCGTTAGAAGACGCCGGTCATAGTCGTAGAGACCCAGGCGGGAGCCGTTGATGCCCGCCAGCAGAATGTCCGGCTCGAGGCCCTGGAACTCCCTCTCGATGAAGTTCATGGATCCCATGGTCAGCACGGTATGGCGGTTGAATCGAGCCAGGAAGTTGAGGGATCCCCCCTCGATGAACTGCTCGATGCGAAGCGGCGCCTGGAGGTCCGTCCGTTCGTCGTAGCGGCGGGAGTCGAAGTAGTGCTTCTCGCCCAGGGCGGAGTGGAGCCCGGGCATGACGCGCACGCTGAAGTTGTCGAACTGGTAGTCCTCTCCGCCCTGAACCGTATAAAGCTGCTCCTCCGGGATTCCATAAGCCCGGAGGATGGAGATGCTGGTTTCGTGCCCGATAATCTCAGCCCCGGTCTTTCGGGCGATGTAGGGAACGTCACCCAGGTGATCGAAATGCCCGTGGGTGCATAGAATGAAGTCCGCTTCGGCAATGATGGAGTCGATGAGGGTGGTATCGGACCACGCGATATCGGTCCGGGCGAATTCTTGACGCTCATCGTCGGGATGCCCGGCTCCTCCATACTTCAGTCGAGAGAGCCAGGGATCGACCAGGACCACTACCTCGCCATCGGAAATCCGCCAGCCCGAAGCGCCGAAGTAGGTCAACTCCAGGGGCTCGTCACCCGGCCCCGCGGGGAGGAAACTCTCGGGCTCAACTTCGACCACCAGCTCGATCTCAACAGACTGGCCACGGGGTAGGGTCGCCATTCCAACTGCTGCCCTGGCGTGCCTTCCTCGCTCCCCGAAGACCTCAACGATAAGGTCGGAGAAGCCGTTGATCACCGCGGGTTGGTCTACAAAATCGGGATGGGAATTAACCATGCCCAATACTTTCACCACCCGTTTCACCCGGGAGAGGTCACCAAGCATGGCCTTGAGCACACTGAGCTGGTTGATGGCCGTCATCCGGGCGCCTTCATACCCCTCCTCGATGGTCACATCGGCTCCGAGCTTGCCGTGCAACTCGGTCCCGTCCGGAAACTTGGGCCCCTTCCCTGCCAGGAAGATGAGGTTCCCGGTTTGCACACCATTCACATAGTTCGCCACCGGGCTCGGCGGCACAGGGAGAACGATACCGAGCTCCGCGAGACGCGCTTCCGGATCGTAGGTCGGGTCCTGCCCGGAAACCGGCGAAACGGTGCCGAGCAGAAGTAGCATTGCGGCGAAAGCGCCGAGGGCACGAACCTGCTTCATGAAAGTCCTCCTAGTGCCACGGTCACGGCCTCGCCGCTGACTCCGCTGGACTCTTCCGATGCGAGAAAGGCGATGGTCTCGGCCACCTCCATGGGCGTCGCGACCCGTCCCGGAGGGTACATGGCATCCCGGGCGGCCCACACTTCCTCGGTGGTGATGCCACCCTCCTCCGCTTCCGCACGAGCCGAACGTTCGGCCATCTCTGTGCGCACCCAGCCAGGGAGTACGGCGTTGGAGGTCACACCATGGGGTCCGGCGTCCTGGGCCACCGACCGCATCAGGCCCAGAAGGCCATGTTTGGAGGCGGTGTAGGCGCTGCCGGCATACTCAGGCACCTGTCCAGCCGTGGAGCTGGTGTAGACGAGTCGCCCATACCCGCTCGCGACCATGGAGGGGAGGACCAGGCGGGTGAGGTGGTAGGGCCCGTCCAGGTTGATCCTCATGGTTTCGTCCCAGACCTGAGGATCCTGTTCCCAGATCACCCGCTCGTGGGCCGAGCCGATGCCATGATTGCATACCAGGATTTCGATAGGACCCATAAGGTTCTGCGTCTCCTCCACCACCAGGGTGCAGCCCTCGGGCCTGCCCAGGTCCGCCACGACGTAGTCCAGGCCGAGGGCCCGGAGTTCATCCTCACTCCGGGCTGTCCCCACGACCCGGGCGCCCCGGGCTGCAAGCAACTCAGCGGTGGCCCGACCGATTCCCCGCCCTGCACCCGTCACCAACGCTATCCGACCCGCTACTCCCGGCATATCAGAAACCTCCTGGGTGATCCAGCCCAAGTAAAGTCATCATGTGTCCTCTTGAACCCCCATCCTAAGCCCTGAATAGGATGAGCGGGAGTTCGGGCGAGTTCACCAGTGCCTGGCGGAGTCCAGCAATCCTCCCCGGTCCGACCCGGCAGCACCCGCCGACCCCTGCCGCACCCCTTCGGACCCAGTCCCGGGCTGTCTCCTCCCAGGGCGTCGACGACGGATCCGAGTGCCACCTCTTGTCTGTGGCGTCGTACACCTCCCCTGAATTGGGGTAGACCAGGATGGGTTTATCCGTCCCCTTCCGGGCTTCCTCGATGAGGGGCCCGACCAGCTCAGGAGCAGTGCAGTTGATCCCCACGGCCGCCACCCGCGGCTCAGCGTCGCAAGCCTGGGCCGCATCCCGGAGGAGGCCACCGTCAGAAAGGTGCCGTTCATCCCGACATGAGAAGCTGATCCAAGCCCATTGGTTCGGGGTTTCGGCCAGGAGGCGTAGAAGGATCTCAGCCTCCCCCTGCCCGGGGATGGTCTCACAAGCCAGAAGATCCGCCCTCCCGTCGGCAAGGACCATCCAGCGCTCCCGGTGAAACTCATACAGGGTCTGTTCGGAGATGTCGTACCGGCCGGTGTACTCCGACCCATCGGCGAGGAAGGCCCCATACGGCCCGATGCTCGAAGCTACCAGTGGCTCCAGTCGCTCCTCCCGATTCGACACATCTCCCCAGAACAGCTCCTTGGCCTCGAAGGCCAGCCTGATTGACAGCCGCAAAAGGTCCCTTCCAGCGTCTTCGTCCAAACCCCGATTTCGAAAGCCGGGGAGCGTCGCCTGATAGCTGGCGGTGGCGATGCAATCCGCCCCAGCCAACAGGTAGTCGAGGTGGACGTCCCGTATGAGGTCGGGGGCCTCGAGCAAAACCTTCGCCGACCACAACTCGTCGACCAGGTCGCAACCCCTGGCTTCCAGGGCCGTGGCGATTCCACCGTCGAGCATAAAGACGCCCTGTTTCTCAACGAAGCGTTTGATCGGATTCTCTTGAATGGGTGACCTCCTCGACTTCACGCCCCACGCCTTGTACTCTGGGTTCGCAGGCCGGGCAGTGCCCGTCGAACCATTCCTGTATTTACTTCGGTGAGGAAACTGATATGAAGGTAATCATCGTTGGAGCCGCCGGCACGGTTGGCAAAACTGCCGCCGAGGCCCTGTCCGGCCGTCATGAAATAATCAGCGTCGGCAGGACCACCGGTGATGTCCAGATGGATATTGAAGACATCGAGAGCATTCGGGCGATGTATCAACAGGTTGGGAAAGTTGATGCCGTGGTGAGCGCCGTCGGTCATGTCCATTTTGGCCCGGTTCATGAGATGACGGGCGACCAGTTCATGGGGGGAATGCTGGGAAAGGTCCTGCCCCAGGTAAACCTGGTGTTGGAGGGTTTCGAATACATGAACGATGGGGGCTCCTTCACACTGACCACGGGCGTAACGAACCGTGACCCCATCCCCGGTGGTTCCTGTGCCGCTGCAGCGAATGGTGCCCTGGACAGTTTCGTGAAGGGAGCCGCAGTTGAGATGCCCCGCGGCATACGCATCAACGCTGTCAGTCCCGAGGTCCTGGAGGCGTGTCGAGAACAGTACGACGGGTTCTTCCGGGGGCACGTGCACGTATCGGACGAAGCCGTCGGCCTGGCCTTCAGTAAAGCGGTAGAAGGCTGCCTGACGGGACAGGTGTTTTTCGTCGAGTAGGGCTGACCCGCCTGACCCGTCCCGTCCGCGATCCAAGGTCCTCAGTAGCGCAGGGCGTACTGAATCTTGATCAAGAGCTGGGACCCATCGAGAGCCCACTCGCTCCGTTGTTTCAGGCCACTATTGGGTGAATCCGGATCGAGGATCCGATCCTCGACATTGTAGTTGTAGACTACAAAGAGGTCACCCAAGGGATTGAACGTCCACCGGAGGCGCGTGTTGGTCCCGATTTTCCTCGAATCGTCGTCGTATTGAACGAAACTGGTGAGTTGGAGGTCAGGTGAGAAATTAACCCTGGCCCTTAACCCGTACACCTGCTGATCGAAATCCCCGTCTTCCAGCCTTCCGATGTTCCGGGTTCCGTTCAGGTCGAAGACCAACAGTTCGGCGGCCCGTATCTGAACCCGTGCCTGGATCTGGTCCAGCTTTCCGTCGTAGAAATCTCCAAACCACCATGTGATCTGACCACTGACCATCCGCTTGGCCGCCATAGCCCATTCAAGGCGATAGCGTATGAAGTGATACGACCCAGGGTCGATCACTACCCCGTCGGCGATTTCGAAGGGCTCGACCAGGCGCTCACCTTCAGGGTTTGCATTGATCTCGATCCGGTCGCCACTCTCCAGGCGCCAATTAACCGGAGCCGTGAAGATCCGGTAGCTCTCCCAATTCCCGTCCAGGTCCCAGACCACGGTAGGCATGAGCTCGTAGTACATCATGCGCATCCAGGATAAGGACGACGGATAGTACCGGTAGTTCATGCCGCCATTCAGCTTGTGGATCCCCCTCCGGGGCACAAAACCCATGGCCGGGTTGAAGTCTTCTCCGATACGGAGGTAGGTGAGAGCGATATCCCAGACATCGTTCGGGTAGTCGATCTTCCCTCCGAAAGCCGTCTTGTCCCCGGACAACCCTTCTCGATCCGTCACCATGCCCCAGGCTCCGGCGATGAAGTTCTTGCTCCCCCTGAATCGAGAGGTTTGGTAGGTAGCATCAACACCCACCAGATAGCTCCCCTCTGCCCCGGAGGGGTCACCAAAAGTGGCGATGGCCCCGATGTTGGACTCCTCCAGCACATTCTGCTTTACTCGGAAGGCCCCCATTGTTGTGCCCGGGACCAGGTCTTCAACCTCCCCTGCCCTCGTGACGAGCCCCCCGAAGTTCGAATTCCCCTTCTTACCACTGATCTTCCCGCCCACATAAAGCGGAACCTCTTCGCCCTCATAGAGGCCGATACGTCGGGAGAAGAAGGGGACGATATCCGAGTTGTGGGAGGAGGAGAGGCCGACACCAAAATCGAAAATGTCGGAGCCTTCCAGGAAGAAAGTCCGTTTCTCCGGAAAGAACTGGGGGAACCGTGTGAGGTTCGTCCTCCTGGTATCGACCTCCGTTTCCGCGAAGTCCGTGTTCACCGTCGCCATCGCCGTGGTGTTGTCCCCAAGGCGTTGGAACACATCAAGGCTCGGTTCAAAACTCCCTTCCCAAGGTTCCCCCTCGGAGGTCTTCTCAGCCCCGGAGACCAGTGCCGGACGGACGGTGAGGCCTATTCCCGTGTCGAATTCAGGAAGGTCGGTGATGTATCCGGCACGAACGGTCTGGGCGATCTTCGCGTCCCTGAACGGACTGGCCCACCGGCTCACCTCCTGAAGTCGCTCGATCCTCCTCTCGAAATTAAAACCCCACCGGTCCAGGGTTCCGTCGAAGGTGAGGCTCTGAAGGGGGATTTGGATTTCCGCGGACCATCCATCGGGATTCCTTGAAGTCGCCGCTTCCCACACCGCATCCCACTGGCTGTCCTCACCTTCCCCACGGTTCGCAACCAGGGCGTCATACCGAGCCCCACCTGGGTTCAGGGCGAAGATGTATCCGGAGCGCCCGTCGAGGAACGGATCCAGGACCACCTTGATGTAGTCCTCCGCCCTCAACGACGGGTCCCGAGCTTTCGAGGTGCTGACGATTCCGTCCGGATCCGGGTCAAAAGCCTGAACACCGATGACCAGATGACGGGGCCCGGCCAGAATCTGGACTCTGGTCAGTCCGGTGAGGTCGCCGCCTTCCACGGGTTCGATCATGGTGAGGTTCTCGATGGCCGGCGCGTTCCTCCAGGATTCCTCCGAAAGGATGCCGTCCAGTTCGAGATCCTCCGCTAAAACTCCCACGGACACCGACGGGCGATTGACGGTGGGCTCCTGGGCTGCGGCTTGAAGAGACACTGGTCCGACAAGGGGATCGAGGACCAAGCTGAGAATGACGAGGGAGAGGAATCGATAGCCGACTCCTGAACCAACAGCTCTGAACGGAAAGAAATCGACCTGTCGGGGGTTTTGGCTGGGGAGCATTAGATAGGGAGGGCGTGGGAGGGGCGGGCTATGGGCCCGGTCAACATACGGCGGGAGGGAGAAGAGCGGGAGGGCAACGAACACCGGGGAGGGCATCGACCGCTTGGTGTCTCCGGGGAACGTTCAATCCCTTCGGGTTTATCACGGCGCCGAGCTACCCGTAGAGTATGGTTTGAATCAGTGCGGGGGAGTCCTGATCGAGACCCGAAGCGGGCCTGACCCCGAAGACGGTGAAGAGGCGCCTCGCCCAGGGGTTGGCGAACCCCCCCTTGGTTTCTAGAATGTAGGGACCTCCCACACAACCGTCCTTATCATAGGTTAGCAGAAATGTCCAACGGACTTCGATATCTCATGGGGCTAGCCATACTGGTTCCATTCCTGGCTCCGGCTCCCGCCCTGAGTCAGACCGGGGAATCTGGCTCGTCCCGGTCATTAAACGGGCATTTCTTCATTCCGTCGAGTTCCATCGGTGACCCGTTCATCTCCACCTTTGTTCGAACACAAACCGGTGGGGGATTCGCCACCAACGTGGCCCGTGATATCGATAACCCGGCGCTGGATTCCCTGCGGAGTGAACTGGTGGGGGATCTCGCCTTCATGACGTTGGAGTTCGAGTACCAACACGCCGTAACCGACTGGTTGGCTCTGAGCGCCGCGGCCTCGGGGGCGGGTCGGGTCGGAACAGGCGCCCAATCGGTCCTTGCTCAGGGCGTCACGTCCTATTTCGGGTTCAAGCTCGGTGCTGCCGCCCGCTTTCATGAATCCGAAAAGTGGCTCTTCTCCGGGGTGGCCCGTTTTCAACCCACCACCCAATACCGTTTGGACGCGTTGACCTTTGTGAAGCGGGCCATCGATGAGGGGCAGATCACAGAAGACAACTCCCTGGTCCTAAAGTCCGACGGGGCCGGGGCTGCTCTAGGAGTCCGGGGCGCGTACGCCCCAAGGGACTACCTTGGGTTCGCTTTTGGTGCAGAGGTGGGCTATGCGGACACCTTCGACGCGGACGGAAGGGACGACCCGGCCTCTGAGTTCGGCCTCCTGACTAGTTTCGACATGAAACCGCTATGGGGTGTACCCCTGGGGCTGATCGCCTCGATCAAGTCTGACGGATTCGTGGTGGAAAACAGTGATATTACCGAGGGTGTGACCACGTTCGGGTGGGGTGTAGCCTATACCGGACGGGACGACTTCTCCCTGGGCGTGGAATTTTCCCACATTTGGGTGCCCCTGATCCAGTCGGATCAAACGGTAACTGCGAACCTCGGCGCCTTTAACCTCAAATACTTCTTTTAAGGGCGGACCTCACGGCCTGCCCGTCGGAAAACCATGCGAAACTCGAATAGGCACCTGGTGGCCTCGTTGCTCCCCGCTGCACTCCTCCTCACCGTCCTCCCATGGTCGGCTTCCGGGCAGGAGGTTGCACCTCCAAACCGAGGTGGATTCACGACTTCCATGGGCATCCCTTCCTCCCTGAAATGGTCCATGGGTGCCACCATGGGGGTCCATAGGCGGGAGGGGAATGAGACCGCCTTCTATCTCATGGGAGGGATGTATCGGGATCTCTTGAATCCGGCCATCGCGGCGTTCGGAGTGACCCTCGAGGCGTACGGAGGTCGGCGGGGGCAATTCGACGACTTTTCAGAGGGATGGGACGGGGGCGGGCGGATTGGCATTTGGAGCCCGGTTGCCCGTTTCGCCCTGGGAGCCGACTACAATATCAAGGACAACGAAGCCGACTTCTTTTTGTCCTTGATCCATCCGATACATAGAGGCGGGTTCCTGGTGGATGGGGGCTCCCTGCGTATAGACTACCTTCCCGGGAGGAACCACACTACGGCCATCGGCGTGAACCTGCCTCTGGGCCAGAGGTTCGCAGGGAAAACGAGGCCACGGGCCGATTTCGCCGTCCTTTCTCGTCCCCGAATCTCCGAAGTACCCTATACCCCTTCATCGGAGATGACCTCGATCCTGGGTACGGCCAGGGAGATGAGCCTATGGATCACCAGGGTTACGGTTCCCTATGTGAACCACTGGGACGGAGATTGGGAGGTCAGTGAGGCCGGGTTCGTTGCCGAAATGGATGAGATCCGAACCCACCTCGCCGATGCCGTGGCGGTCGGACAGCCGGGTCCCACCACCCCGGAGGAAGAAGTCAGGTTCTACCACCGTGAGATGGAAAGGGTTTTTTCCATGGCGGCCGCCGGCAGGGATTTCCCCATGGGCACATCGACAGCTTTGGGAGTCCGGGTGTGGGCCAAGGCTCGGGCGATCCTTCTCGAACAGGTACTCCTCCCTTATAACGCCCTCCTCGGTCGGAAGAAAAAGAACGATTCGACCGAGGGGTTTTCGGCCCAGGCTTCTGCTGCGTTCTACGAGTGGCTTTCCGCCGAAACCCCGGTGGGGAAGGAGGGCCTCCCGGCGGTGGCATGGGTGTTTGGCGAGGTCCTCGAGAACGTGGAACAGGTCCGGGCGGAAAACGAGCAGAAATGGGATGACTCCCGATTCGTGTTCCTTCCGTTCCAACTGGCCCTGAAGCCAGAGGAACACGACTCCCAGGCCGAGTTGGATGGGCTGGTGGAGAGAGCCGTTGGCGAGCGTTTCGTGGACGGGAATCAGGTCTTTTACGTTGAAAACGAGCAGTTCCAGGTCGAGTTCGCCCGGATGGTGGATGAAGCTGAGGACTACAGTGTTCTCTGGATCCACGATGTGAGGGGCATCAACGGGGCCGGCGAACCGGACGAGGTGGCTTACCGTCAGGTTGTGGACGTTTACTTGCGCGCCCTCATCGATGCCGTAAACGACTATGATCGGACTGGTAAGATTCCGCAGCACATCATCATACTGGACCAATGGTTTTTTCAGGCCAACAAGGGCCGGCTTTGGCTGGAATTGCTCGAAAACCCCCTCCACCACCGCATCGATCTACCCGCTGACTTCCAGGACTGGGCGACAAATATCGCATCAGTCCAGGCGGAGCTCCGGGCCGCCGTAGCAGGATCGGATCTCATTCAAGCCCAGGCGCGTCATTTCCCTGAAGGCTGGATCGAGAGCCTGGTAAAAGTCCATGTGAACATCACGAACCCTGCGGATGTCACGTTCTGGACGGGGGAAGTGCTGCCACTCATCGGCGTCCCTGACATGATCGCCAGAGATCACCGGAAGATCGCTTTCTTCGATATCTCAGAGGATGACCCGTACAAAGGGCGAGCCATGTACACCGGCATGGGGATCGGGGAGCACTATGTAGGAGCCGGCTGGGAGGATCGGGCTCTCATGGTCCGGGGGCCTGGGGCCCTGGGGCTAAAAACCGGTGCCCGCCAACTCCTTCTGAATCAGGGATTCAGCGAGGAAGAGATCCCCTACGAACTGAAACCACGGCCCTTCGCAGAGGACTACGATGCGAGCATCGCTGCTGCCGTGGCGTCCGGTGAGGCCCGGGCCAGAGCCATGGGTGTCCACAACCAGACAGGGTACAACCCCAAGTACGTAAACGTTCTGAAGGCTACCCTCTATACTCTCATGCCGTCGGGATCCGTAATCAAAGCCCCGGACTCACTTTGGAACAACCCCCTGTGGGGTTCCATGATGCTGGGGAACGCACTCAGAGGGGGCCGATCTCTGGTTATCGCCCCCGCTATTGAACACGCTCCCAGTGCCGGGGCCCCTCAAATGTCCCGGGCCCAGGAACTTCTCGGTCGTCTCGTGATTGCCGAGGCCATGTTCAAAGAACACCTGGACCGAACCGGCGGGATGATGAAGGTCGGGCTCTACAACTATGAGTCGGATGTGGGGAATATCCCCGCAAAGTTGGACCAAGTAGTGAAGACCTTCCGAGAGACTCCCTGGCTCGTGGATCTGTATGGACTCCCCGAGACCACGGTGGAGGCACTCGGCGCTCTTGCCAAGAATCTGACCGAAGGGGGATACAGCCGCCGATACCTCATTGATCAGGAACCGGTTCCTCCAAAGCTGCACCTGAAAGCTCACCTCTTTGCGACTCCGGAGGCATGGGATGGCTTGATGGACGGGCCTGGGATGCAGAACCTCTTGGAGGTGTTCTATCGGAAGATGGCCGAGCAGAATGAGGCAATCTCCCAGCAAAACCAGGAGCTAGCGGATATGCAGGCCCTCACGGAGGCCCTTGTGCCCCTCGGCCGGGAACTGGTGGAGACGCATGTCTCCGGGTTGACGCCCCTGGAAGCGGATCAGGCGGCCCTGTTCCTGGCTGTGGGATCCCACAACCAAAACCACCGCAGCTTCGTTTTGGATGGAGAGGTGGCCTTTGTAGTTTCGTCCTGGGCCGCCTTGAATGGCCTTCCTGATTTCATGACCCTTGCGGGTCTCTCAGTCTGGATAGACGACCTGGCCACCCTGGAGGAGCTGTTTCCCCGGTACGAGGGACTCCAGCGCCGGCTCAGCCGATGGATAAGGCTCATGGTTTGAGTAGGAGGCCTTGAGCTTTAAGGCCCTGATCTATATCGGAAAACACACGAGGTCGCCCGGGGAAACCCCCGGGCGACCTCGATCAAATTGCCCCTGATGGTTCAGCGACGACTCAGCTACTCGGCTAACCCCCGATGTTGAAGGTCAGTCCGACCATGACTCCGAAAAAGGCCGTGGTCTCTGACTCATCTTCAAACTCACTATCGAAAGAACCCTGGAGGTACCGAGCCATAAACCACCCACTGAGGGTCTCGTTCAACGGATAACCGTAACCTGCGCCGCCTCCCCAGGCGAAGGCGGTCTCTGAGTCACTCTCTGAGTCATTGAGGTCACCGGCATCGAACTCGTGTCGGAGGATACCGGCTTCTCCGAAGAAGAAAAGCCCCCCCTCACCCTCGTCGGCCAGGGAGTAGACCAAGCCTCCAAATCCGCCCAGGAGCTTCGTGCTTTGGTCCTCCACTCCCTCAGTGTTGTGGCCGTTTGTGCCGTATAGGCCGTCAAAGAGTACGGACAGCCCTGCTTCGCTAATAGGAACAGTGAATCCCCCCTCTATCTGCCACCCGACATCCGCGTACTCCCCATAATCCGTGACAGGGAAGGTCACACCGCCGCCCACAAAAATTCCCTGGGCGGAAGCCTGTTCGGGAAGAGCAAAAGCGAGGGCCGCGATAGCAGTCACACCACAAACCAACAATCTCCTCATGGAAACCTCCAAGGTAGTGATGGGGAATGAGCAAACCTGCCCGACCGCGGGCCACTCAGAAGATTCGAAATCTATATGTATCGAAACCCCTTTAAGGTCAAGTGTTTTCCGACCACGGGGCAATCTCCCCGGCGGGAAAATCCAGGAGTGGCCCGCGATCCCGCGCAGTGAAACCGCAAGAAGCTCCGGCCCGCCGGCGACCAATCAACAGCTTTGGGCCAGATGAAAACACTATTGACACCGGGCCGCAAAGATTTTGTCTTAGTTGTACGCTAGGTACTCTATTCCGACCTTTCTCCGGAGGGCTCAATGAATCGCAGGTCCATTACCTTTTTCCTTGGTCTTTTGTTTGTCCTGGTTACCGCCGCCCCGGCGGAAGCCCAGCTTTGGTTTTTCCCGGACTTTGCACTTCCTTCGGCTGGTGACACTCCGTCCAACTGGGTGTCCGGAACCTGGGGTCGGGGTCTGAACGAGGTTTCGGGAGAGGCCGATGCCTTCGGTGCTTCGTTGGGAAGAGCCACGGGCCGGTTTTCTTTCATGGGTGCTTTGGGGTATGCCACAGCGGACAGCGAAGGAGAATTCACCCTGGGTGGGGCTGCCGCCTTCAGCCTGAAAGACGGAGATGGATTCAACGTAGGCGTCCAAGGCGGCGTCGGCTGGGTCAGCGCTGAAGACGGCACCAGTACGCTGAGTCTTTATCGTTTCCCCATCGGGATTTCCTTCAAAGAAGAGATCCAAGGGGAGAGCTCCAAGGTTACGCCCTGGCTCATGCCCAGGCTCGACATCACCCACGGTTCCTACTCTGAGGAGAGTGAAACCGAGACGAACTTTGGTGTTTCGGGCGGCGCGTCATGGACCTGGGAGTCCGGCTTCGGCATCCACACGGCCCTCGATGCCCTATTTGTCGAGGATGATTCGCTGTTCAAATTCGGCCTCGGGCTCCACTGGATCTGGCCCTAGCCGTAGGTAGCAGTTCGACAAACAGCTCTCCACCTCTCTGCAGGCGAACGCGAGCCTGCCGAGAGGTGGAGAGCCTACCTGCAGCACCCGGATGACCTCATTCGGCTGGCGGGTTGCTCCCAGAGTCCTGTTCCCCGGGATCCACTCCATCCCCGGCAATGATGTACCGGCGTGGATACGGAATCTCGATATCGTTCTTCTGGAAATGGGACCAGAGTAGACCCGGGAGTTCCATCTGCAGATCCCACCATTCATCGGTTTGAGTCCAGCATCGCACGGTGAGCTCGACGCCAGAGTCGGCCAGGTTGGAGACGTAGACCTCGGGTTCGGGATCGGCAAGAATCTTCTCCACCTCCCCCAGCATCTCGAGAACGGAGGGTGTGATGCGCTCCAGATCGTCTTCGTAAGCGGCGCTCACCTTGGCCTCAGCCCGCCGTATGGACTGGCTCGACCGGTTCTCCATGACCTCGGCCAGAACTTTTCTGTTCGGGACGAGAATCACGCGATTGTCGAAAGTCTTCAAGGAGGTGGTGGAAAGGCCAACCTCGTGCACGGTGCCCAGGATACCTGACAGGACCACAGTGTCGTCCAGGTCGTAAGGCGTTCGCATGAGGACGAAGGCCCCGGCAGCCAGGTTTGCCACCGTGTCCTGGAGAGCAAACCCCAGGATGACACCGACCACCCCGACCCCGGCGGCGAGGAAGGTGCCCTCAACCCCGACCAGGTAGAGGCCAAGGAGAATCCCGAAGAAAGAACCGAGGGGGCCGGCCAAACGGGTCCCCACGGCCCTGGTTGCCTTGGATTTTCCCACCAACCTCACCTTGAGAAATACCCACCAAACGGCTTGGAAGAGGTATTTGAGACCCATGATGGCGGCCAGGACCATGAGGAAACGGATCGCTACATCAGCCGCCTCCTCTTGAAACCACTCCGTGGCCGACCTCACATAGTCCATCGCCAATCCCCACAGGACGTCGAAGTCCAGAATCTCATCAGACACCGATCCAGTGGCTGAGATGACGAGTTGCCGATACTGGGCGGTCTCATGGCCCCGCTCATCCATCAGATCGGCCGCACTCGTCAGTGCCTCGGCCAGGATTCTGGTCCAATTCGACGCCTGGTCCAGAGCCAGTGTGGCCTGGGCGAGTCCGTCCCCTTCCACCCCAGCCCTCTCGGCCTGCCTGAGTTCCCGCCGGGCAAGGTCTCGCTCCTGAATAGCGAGCTGAATTTGACCCACTAGATTGGGGGCCCTGTCCAGCAGGGTCGCGTCGAACTCAGTCAGTCGGGACCCGAGTTCCAGCCCCGCCGAGTCGGAAAGGACGAGAGTCCGAAGCTGGAACTCCCAGGTCCTCGTAAGACGCTCGATACGGTCTTGGAGCTCCGCATGGATCGGGCCCCGTTCCTCCATCGGAACCTCGAGTCGGCGTTCGTTGATCCGCCCCAAGGCCTGAAAATGGTCCTGCGCGATTCCCCCATAGAAGCCCCATGCCCAGTCTACCGCCTGGGACATCCCCTCACGGATCTCCGCCACTCCCGTAGCCGAGTCGGATGCCGTGGCGAGGAATTCTGAGATTCCTTCCAGGAGCTCTGTGATCGTCGTCAGGGGCTCGACCGCCCGGACCATGAGCACCTGTTGATCACCGGCCGAGGCAGTTTCGATCCGCTCAACCATGGCACGGATGGTGTCGGTCAGGACCACGACACTATCCAGGGCCAGCCGAGCCTCCACCAGAGCCACGGGGACGGTGTCGGCGAAGAGGGTGTCGAGGGAGAGGGAATCCACCGCTAGAGAATCGGCGGGCGTTTCCTGGAACGCTTCCCGGGACGTGGTCGGAGGGGCCAGAGAAGGCTGCGAAACCCTGGGGTGAGCAGCAACGGGCTCCCCCCACAACACGGCCAAACCCAGGACTGATCCACAGACCAGCCAGCTGGACATGAGCTGATTTCGCTTCATTCTAGACCTCGTTCAAAGTTTGGAAAGGTAGTCTCCCACCGGAATCCCGGCGGTCAGATACCCAGCCACGCACTCCCCATGGTGATATAGAATCCCCACCCCTCGGAGCTGTAAGCCAGATCGGCCCCGCCCCGGAGCCCAAAAGCCCGGGCGAGAAGATAGCGGAATCCTGCCCCTCCGCTGCCGAGCCACCGGGTTCCCTCCTCCACTTCCCTCTCCTGTACCGTCCAGCCCGCTCCTCCGAACCCCACGACGCTCCAACGCCTTGTAAAGTCGAACCGGACCTCTCCTTCGAAGACCCCGGCCTGATCTCCTACGTATCGGTTCCGGGCGATGCCACGGAGTTTCACACTTGGTTGGGCCCAGAACGGAGCGTCATCTCCCGATGTACCGGCCTCCGCCCGGAGACCAAGCACCCACCGGTCGCCTGGATCGATGTATCCCAGAAGAGCACCCTTCGCAGCCCAGTATTCGAAGTCGCTCCCTATGGCATCGTCCAGCCGGCGCAGCGTGAGATCAGCGAAAACGCCCCGATCGGGGGTAAAGGTGTTCGATCGACTATCGTACCGAATGGCGAGGCCGAGGCTGCTAAGACTCGCGTCCAGTTCGAGGGGATCCACATCAGGCAGCTGGTCCAGGGTGAAGACCGTCGTCGCCCGGAGGAAGTCGAAGAGCCCTCCGATCCAGAAATCCGAATCACCAATCCGGTAACGGAGGTGCTGATTCAGTGCCCACCCATCGAGTCCATATTCGAACAGCCGATCCTGGCCGCTCAAGTCCGGGCCCGAGATGGAGAGGTTGAATTGCATTGCGGTGGCGGCCCCCAGATAGCGCCATCGATTGTTCTTCCACAATCCCAGGTGGGCGACCCCGGCCACCCAGCTATTGCTGGAGGCATACATGCCGTAGGCAGCGGAGATGGAGGGCGAAGTCATCCGCCGATTCTCCTCGAAGTCCGCCCGCGCTTCCTCGATATCCCAACCGTCGGGTCGATGCATGAAGGCCAGGGCACCTCCCACGCCGAATCCGATGGCAGGCTCGGTGATGGGGGTGACCAAAGGCAGAAACCCATAGGAAGTCGCAAGAAACCCGCTAATGTCGATGGCCCCATCATCCGGGTCCCGGAACTTCTCGAGGCGACTCTGGGCCTGAGCCCCCCAGGGTGAACAGAGGCAAAGGGCCAGCAGTAGTCCCGATGCTACAGTCTGTCCTGAAGGTCCTCTTCTCATCGGTCACTCTGGGTGGAGTAAACGCTGGCTGAAGGCACCATTTCGGTCTAGGCCGTTCCTTCTTCGAGAGCGACCCCGGTCTCCGGTTCGGGCCCTGTCGCTGGGCCGCTCCCGGTTCCCGGAAGGATCCCCTTCACTTCCGGCAGGACCTCTTTGAATGCCTCGCCGTAAAGCTCCCAGACCGTCAGGAAAAGAGCCGCGACAATCGGGCCGATCACCACCCCCAGGGCTCCGTAGGCACCGATCCCGCCCAAGGTGCTGAGGAGCACCACCAGATCGGGCATTTTGGTGTCTTTCCCTACCAGGATGGGCCGGAGGATGTTGTCCGACGAGCCCACTATGATTCCGCACCAAAGCAGGAGCCCGACGCCAGCGACGACCTGGCCTGAGGAGATCAGATAGATCACGGCGGGAATCCATACCAGGGCCGCACCTATGGCAGGGATGATGGACAGGACCCCCATGATGGTGCCCCAGAAAAGAGCTCCATCGATTCCCACCACGGCGAAAGCCAAGCCCGCCAGGCCACCCTGAATGACCCCGATCACCAGAGTGCCCTTGAGGGTGGCCCGGGTGACGGAAACGAACCGGGCGACCAACCGGTCCTCCTGCTCCGATTCCAGGGGAACGATGTACATGATCCTGGCCAACACCTCAGCACCCGACCTGAGGAAGTAGTAGTTGGCGTAAAGCATGATGCCGAGCTGAAGGATGAAGTTGAACGAGCCACGGGTCGCAGCCCCGAGGCCGCTCACCAGGAAACCCCCTATGCGCCCGGCAATGTCCCCGAGCCTCCCGAGTACCACATCCTGGGGCGGGATGAGGTCTCCTACTATCGGGAGTTCCCTGAGCCGGCTTCCTAACTGTTGTTGAGTGGATCCAGAGTTGGCCACCTGTTCCTGTACCCAGGGACCCACCGACTCGCTGATGTTCAATGCCTCGTTGGCCAGCATCCCAATCAAAAAGATGGTGGGAACAACGATGAGGATCAGAATGGCCAGGACGGTGAGGATCGCGGAAATCCTCTCCCGGCCCTTGGTTCTCTTCACGAGCCACTGGTAGAACGGCTGGGTCATCCCAGCGAGGATGGCCGCCATCAGAACCGAAAGAAGGAAGGGCTCCACAACCCGGTAAAACCCGATTGTGATGAACAAGGCCAAGAGCAATAGGAACCACCGTTGAAGCCGCGCGGAAACCACCCGGGCCTGGTCCTTGTCCATCTCGCTCATATCACCTCTTCCGGTTGAGTTCGTACCGATACTAACGCCTGAGCATCTGCTCCACCGCAGCCTTCAGTTGCTGCCCCTGGGGGTGCCCAGGGGACGCCTCCAGGAGACGGTTCGCTATCCCCAGGGCTTGGCTCCCCATCCCCCGGCGGAAATAGTGGTCTCCAAGGGCGAATAGGAAATCCGGGTTTTCTGGCTCGAGTTCGAGGGCCCTTAGCAAAGCAACCTCAGCGTCTTGGGGGCGCCCAACCGACTGGGCGGCGAGACCGTAGTTGTAATGGACCCGTGCCCGGTCGGGGAGGCCCCCGGATGCCTGAGCCAGGGCCTCCGTTGCCTCCTCGATGCGGTTCATCTCAGCCAGGAGCAGTCCCAGATTGTAGGCAACCTCGTATTGATCCGGATAGGCTTCCAGCACCTCCCGCAGGAGAGGTTCCGCTTCGGCGTTCCTCCCCAGGGCATTCAGGAGGAGGGCCAGATTGACCTTGGGAGGGACGGAGAGTTCGTCGATATCGATGGCGATCCGGTAGAACCTTTCAGCCTCTTCGATGTCCCCGAGCCGGGCACTCAGGGCTCCCAGGTTGTGCGCAGAAGAGGAGAAGTCCAGGGAGCGCTCCATGGCATCCCGGAATTCGGCCAACCCCGAGGCCAGGGCTTCCTGCTGGTAGGGTTGAAGGGCCCCGGGCGGGGCATCGGCCAGACGGTCCGCCGCCACCATCCTCACGGACCGCACCGGGTCGAAGAGCAAGGGAGAGAGCAACTCGATCAGGCGGTCCGGTGTGGGAGCTGATGCGTTGCTCAGCGCCGTGTGCCGTATGAGAGGATCTTCATCCATCAGGGCCAGATTGAAGGCCTCTGTCGCCTCCGACCCCGGGTACGAAGCCAGGTAACTCAGAGCCGTCGCTCGGACCATACTCGCATAGAGGGGGTCCCCGGCGATTCGGGTCAATCCATCACGGGCCTCCGGCTCCCCGGCCCGGGCCGCAGCGAAGATCTGTCCGTAATGCGGTTTCCGGGCCTGGCCGTACCACCGCCGGTACGCATCCAGGGACCAGGAGAGAGGACGGTCGTCGTGGCACCCGCTTTGGGTGCAGGCGTTGGGTGTACCGATTTCAGCGGAAAGGTCCGGCCTCGGGACCCTGAAGCTGTGGTCGGCCCGCCAATCCACGACCATGTAGGGCTGCTCCACCATATGGCACTTCACGCAAAGCGCCCCCTCGCTGGGCTCTCCTTCGAAGACCTCTTGATGGAAATGATGGTCGTAGGTGTCATACACGTCGGCCCGGTGGCATTGGGCGCAGAGGTCGTTCCCCTCGTAGTGCAACTTCAGGCTGTGGGCGTCATGGCAATCTCCGCACATGACGTCGTTCGCGTACATCTTGCTCTGGACGAAGGACCCGTAAACGTAGACCTCGTCCAGAATCTGGCCGTCGGCATGGTACAGGCCCTCCCGTAAAACCGACGGAATGACATGGTCCAGGAGATCGGGCTCGGCATGATCGTAGTCCCCCACCTCCGCCCGACGGGAATGGCACGGTGCGCAGACGTCCACGTACTCCTGGTTGGTTATTCCACTGGAGCGGATGGGCAGATCGTAGTTCTCCACCGGCGGCCTGGCCATTTCGGGCATCTCTGCCCAGGCGACGTGTTTTGAACCAGGCCCGTGGCAGGCTTCACAGCTGACGTCGATTTCGGACCAGGTCGTCGTATTGGTCTGGGTTTCGGCGTCGTATCCCTTGATGAGGTTGGTGGAGTGGCACTCGGCGCACATCCCGTTCCAGTTCTGGGCGTTCCGGGTCCAGTGGAGCCAGTCGTCGGGGGGAATGTCCAGCCCGGGGTACAGGTAGAACCACTCCTCCCGCTCTGTGTCCCAGGCGATGGACAGGGCCTGCATCCTCCCCCCGGGAAAGGGAATGAGGTATTGCTGCAAGGGTTCCCAGCCGAAGGTGTGGGTGACCTCGAACTCCATCATCTCCCCGCCGGTCCCCTCGGTGAAGACGAAGTACCCGCCATCACGCCGGTAGAAACGGGATACCACCCCGGCCCGCTCGAACTCCGAGTCATTGAAATCGCCACGGACCGTGTTCTCATTGGCCACGTCCATGGCCAGGTCGTGATGGGAGCCGATCCAATCCTGGTAGGCCGCCTCGTGGCATGAGGTGCAGGCGTCCCTTCCCACGTATTCCGCTGCCAACGGAGCTCCTGCGTCCCCAGGCCCCTCTGCCAACCGCACCTTCACGAGGTAAAGGGGAAAGGAGAGGACGATCCCGGCGGTTGCTACGAGGCCCGCCGTGAGCCAACGGTTCGAGGTGTCCTGGTGATTGTCCATCACGGAACAGTCACCTGGGTGCGATCGAAGGCGCTCCGCCGCAGAACGTTGGCGGTGTTGACCTTGACCACCCGGTTCTCGATACGCACCTCGAAGAGGTCCAATGCCCTCGGGGCCGGAGGGCTCACCACCTCGCCGTTGATATCAAAAGACGAGGAATGGCAGGGGCACACGAATCGATGCTCCTCCTGATTCCAGGGCACGGTGCATCCCAAGTGGGTGCATTCCCGGGAAAGGGCCAGAAACCCTCCGCCGTCCAGGCGGGCGAGGTAAAACTTCCCCTGGGGGAAAGCGGTGACCGAGCCGGGCTGGAACCCGTCGACGGGTCCGGCCGTCACCACCGAGGCGTCCTCCGCCTCTACCGGTCCTCTCGGGCGGAGAAAGCCCAGTGTGACCCACACCCCTTCCGCCACGGCCACCGCAGCCATGCCGACCCAGGCCTTCCATAAGAAGGTCCTGCGGGACTCGGGTGTGGTTCTCGGTTTCCTACCCACGGCACCCAGCCCACCCCAGCGCCATGCCGGGGCCCCTGAACCAGACCCCGATGGCGGTGAGAACAAGAAACCCGGTAGCCAGAAAAATGAAGGCGGTTTGCACGGCCTCGGCCCGGGTGGCAGATCTCCGGGTCTTCACCCACCGGTAACCTGCCCAGAATGCCAATCCCAGGATCGCGGCCGGCAAGACTCCATCCCGGAGAATGGGCGGCATCCCCGGCGCGAGCCCGGGAAGGTCCACAAGCCACTCGTCCGCCATCACCCATAGGGGGGTCACAACCAAAGCCGCACCCGCGGCCACCTTCCCCAAAGCCCTCCCCCGATCGGAAACAAACCAGATCCCGGATGAGTCCTCGTCATAGGCCAAATAGGCGACCATGACCAGCCCGAGCCCCCCAACCAGTGGAATCAGCACGACGGCGAAGACGGGGTGGAAATGCAGAAGCAGCTCCTGGAGGCCCATAAAATACCAGGGTGCCTTCGCAGGATTGGGGCTCATACCCGGGTTCGCCGCCTCACCAAGGGGAGCCGATACCAGGGCCGAGAAGAGAAACACCGCGGCCACAAGAATGAGGGCTACCACAAACTCCCGCATGAACAGGAAGGGGAGGCCCAGAACCTTCTCCGGGTTCGGCTCGATTTCCTCTCCAAAGGACCGGGGAACCACCACACCCTTCGCCTTTCGGACACGCCAAAAATGAAAGGCCATCAGGACGAAGATGAGAATGGGGACCACGGTAGTATGGAGTGTATAGAAGGTAGTGAGCGTGGCCTGTCCAATCTCGTCGCCGCCCCGGACCGCACTCTGAAGCCAACTCCCCACCCATGGGATATACCCGAGCATCCTGGTGGAAATGGTGATAGCCCAGTACGACAGCTGATCCCAGGGCAGGAGGTATCCAGTGAAGTTGGATGCCAGGACCCCCACCAACAGTCCCAGACCGATGACCCAATTGAACTGGCGGGGTGGATGGAATCCACCGGTAAAAAACACCCGGAGGAGGTGGAGGAACATGACCACGATCAGGAGGTTCGCACTCCAGTGATGGATCCCCCGAACGAAACTCCCGAAGGTTACCGTCTCCTGCATCCGGGACACCGAGTCGTGAGCGGACCCCGGTGCAGGCACGTATCCGAACATCAGAAGAATTCCGGTCCCGGCCAGAAGGAGAACCAGGACCATGGACATACCACCGAGGCCGAAGGTGTGGGTGTAGGAAAGGGTTTTGGCGGGTACCCGGACCGGGCGGAAGTGGAGGAGAAAGGTATTGAAGGTCACCCACTTCCGCTCCCGGTCGTCCCTGGGCACTACCGGACCCCTGAAGACTGAGCGCCATACTCGACGGGGAAGAGAATTCTGTTCTTTCAAGATCCCCCCGACTCAGTGATAGACTCACCCGGACCACCCCAACGACAACGGAGAATTATACTCGGTTTTGGTTGGGGGAGCATCGGACGGGAGCTTCTTGCCAGAGAGGCATTCGAGAACATTGGCCTGCCGTTATATTTCCTGCGGCTTTTTCGAGACGTGAAGGGTCCCGGAAAAAGGTCGGGGGATAGCCCCCGCAACAACTGAACCCGTTCCATGAGTGTGTGTCTATGTACAAGCTCCAGCCCCTTTTCCTGGTGGCCATCCTCCTTGGGTCATCCCCGATGCCAGGAATCGCCCAGGCTTATCCGGCCGGCGGCCGGGCGGACGTTTCCGAGGAGCTGCGGATTCGCGTCGAGGCCTTCCGAGCCACCGGACAGATCTGGGTCGGCGAGACAGCCCTGGCAGCCCCTGAGGCAATGGCTCAGCTCTATGAGGGCAGGCGATTCGCACCCGTGTGGGTGGACGCAGAAAACCGAAGGGACCTGTTCCAGGCTATCCGCCGAGCACCCGAGCACGGGTTCCTCACCGCTGACTATCACCTTCCGGAGCTGGAGAGACGCGGGCTCGAAATGGGCCTTCCTACGTCGGCTGACGAGGCGGCGGCTGGGGATCTTCTCCTCACCGATGCCTTCATCCGGTTGGCCTTCCATCTCCGCTTCGGAAAGGTGGACGCCAACGCCCTAAACGCCGACTGGAGTTTCGAACGGGAATTTCGGAGCGATGACCCGGCTCAGGCTCTCGCCGAAGTCCTCTCGTCCGGAAATCTGGCCGCTGAACTGGAGGCCCTCCCGATACAGCATCCCGCCTATACCCGGATGATGGCGGCCCTGGCCAAATATCGAGGGATCCAAGACGCCGGCGGGTGGCCCCGGATCGGCGACGGCCCGACGCTCCATGTCGAGGACCGGGACGCCAGAGTGGGGACCCTGAGGGCTCGCCTGGAGATCACGGGAGACTATCCTCCGGCCGGCTCCGGCGGGGCGGCGGGAGGAAACCCGACCCTGTTCGACCCTTCACTGGAAGCCGCGGTGCGAACCTTCCAGACCCGGCACGGCCTCGATGTGGACGGCGCGGTGGGAATTGGGACCCTGGCCGCTCTCAACGTCCCGGTGGAAGCCCGGGTGGATCAACTGAGGGTCAACCTCGAGCGGGCCCGCTGGATACTCCAGGACCTGGGCCATGACTTCGTCGCAGCGAACATCGCCGCTTTTGAGGTCCACATCATTCGGAACGATACGATCGCATGGACCACCCGTGCCCAGGTGGGGAAGACCTACCGGAAGACGCCCCTTTTCAGGGCAGATATGGACTATGTGGTCTTCAATCCGACCTGGACGGTCCCCCCTACGATCCTCGCCCAGGATGTCATCCCCGCCATCCAGAAGGATATCGGGTACCTGGAGACGAAGCACATGGACGTTCTCACCCATGGGGGCCAGGCGGTGAACCCGGCCACCGTGGATTGGTCCAGTTATTCCGGCGGGGGTTTCCCGTATATCATCCGGCAGCGACCTGGCCCCTGGAACGCCCTCGGACAGGTGAAATTCATCTTCCCCAATCCCTTTTTCGTCTTCATTCACGATACAGCGTCCACCAGCCTTTTCAGCCGGACGGAGCGGACCTTTTCCTCCGGGTGCGTAAGGATCGAAGATCCCATGGGGTTCGCGGTAGAAGTCCTCCGTGGCAACAGTGGCTGGGACGCGGAAGCAGTGGCCGAGGCTGACGCCACGGAGAAAACCCAAACGGTCCACCTCGCCGAGCCTCTACCGGTCCTTCTGCTCTATTGGACCGCCGAGGGAGGCAGAGATGGGCTCGTACACTTCCGCCCGGATGTGTACGAACGGGATGCCACCGTGCTCGAGGCGCTGAATGGGCCGTTCGATCTCTTTCTCAACCTTCCAGGTGGTGGATCCTAGGGGAGCGTCCCAGAGTAAAACCAAGCTATGACGATCGAGACCAATTTCTTCGGCCGGGCCGCCTCCGGGGCGGCTCGGCCGAAGACAGTAGCCGCCTTCGCATCCATCGTATTTCTCGCTTTGGCGGGGGTATCGGTGGGGTCGCTGGACGCCCGGGCCGCCGCTGCGACACCGGAGAATCACACCTCCACCGTCGGGGACCTGTTTTTCAGGGTCGTCGTGGACCCGAGCCTTGAGCTCCGACGGTTTTCCCCCGGGGGGGCATTCAGCCCGGGTCACGCAGAGTTCTCCATAACAGTCGACGGGCGCCCGCTTCTCTTCGAAGTTCAGGCCCTTCCGGCCCTGCCCAGCCAGGCCCTTCATCTTTTGCCGACCTCCGTGGGGTCGGAAGACGACTTCACCCTTCGAGTTCGGGAGGGGGAGGTTCAGGAACTTGCTGAAGGATGGATTTGGACAGCCCCGGCGGTCCCCGGGGCCTATCCGATCGAGGTGGCCCGGCATGACACCCGCGGGACGGTTTCTTTAACCGTCCTGGTCGCTTACCCGGCGGACGCGGCGGTGGACGGCCAGCTCCATGGGTATCGCCTTGGCCGTTACAAGGAAGCCCCCCTCAGGGGCAATCCGGCCTACCTTCCTCCTCAGGGGTTCGTGGAAGTTCCTGACGATCAGCTTGACCTGGCCGTATCCCCCCACTTCGCCCTGGGCCAGTTCCTCTGCAAGCAGGAGGGTGATCGCCGTTTCATTCTGCTTTCGCCGGACCTGGTGGCCAAGCTCGAGGCCGGCCTTGAAGTGCTGAACGCCGACGGCCATGCGGTTCCGACCTTCCACGTCATGTCGGGGTTCAGAACCCCCGCCTACAACCAGGCCATCGGGAATACATCCGTCTACAGCAGGCACCTTTACGGCGACGCCGCGGATATCTTCATCGATGTGGACGCCGACGGGTACATGGACGACCTGAACGGAGACGGCAGACGCGATCGGGCCGATGCCCAGATGCTCATGGGATATTTTGAGCGTTTGACTCAAACCCATGCCGAGAATGTCAGGGCTGGGGGGCTGAGCACCTACGGTCCCAAGCCCCACCGGGGTCCTTTCATCCATGTGGACACTCGGGGCAAAGAAGCCCGCTGGTAGGGGCCCTAGAACCTCGAACTCAGAAGAGTGAACCCCAGAGCCGGCTTATAGCTGAATCCCGTGGAGGTTTCAACAGGGACCAGGGTGGGATAGGGCGTCGGTACTCCGAAACTGAAGTCCCTTCCTCGGAAGTTCAGAAGGGATGATCCCCCCTCCATGCCTGCCATCCCGTCGTCGGGATTCGGAGAGCTCAGCCCCCGGGGTCGATCCATCCCTTTGGTCATGTTCGCCGTCACGCCCAGTCCCACAATGCTTCCGGCGAGGGGGATTGCCATGAGTACCTTATCATCATCCGGCTGGGCGAGGAGATCCACCCCTAACCCCACCAAACCCCCTAGTACTCCGCCGATGCTGATGAGTCGTGCACGGCTCCGGCTAAAGTCCCACCCGGGCGCAAGAAGGCCGGTGACGAGAAGACCCACATCTCCAACGATGACCGTAGAGGCCAACAGACCGTCATCCTCCAGCCCCGCAACTACACCCCCGGCCACTCCAAACCAGGTGCCCCAAAGGGAACCGAGACTCGCCGTCGTCGCCACACCTCGGGAGATGGGTTTTCGGGCGAGAATGGCCCCGCCGAGGGTCCCAGCCAAACCACCGACCAAGAGGGACAGGAACACCGCTTCCTCGTCCGGCCCATCCTCATAGCAATAGTCGCCATCGCAATATTCCTCTTGCCCGATGTCCAGGATCTCCATGAGCCCAATTCCCTGCCAGGTGCCCCAAAGGCTTCCCCACGTTATGGCTCTGACCTGTCCGGCGCTGAGAGGCCGGGATCTGGAGTAGGCTCTCGCCCCGAAGAACCCGGCTGGTCCACCCACCAGGATGGCGGCGCCATAGGCCTCGGGGTCGTTGGCCCCAAACGAGGCGGGGATCGCCGCCCCGACCCAGGCCCCAAAAGTGGTTGCCCATACCATAAGCTCGACGTTGGCGGACCGGGCCGAGCCCTCCACGGGAGACTCCTCAAGAGCCAGGCGGGCCACCTCATACGACGGGGTGTCCCCATACCTTTCCAGAATGTAGAAATAGATTGCCTCGGCCACCTCCCACCGTCCCTCATCCTGGAACGTTTGCCCTGCAGAGAGGAGGACTGCCGCACTGTCGGCCCTGGTTACCTGTGCCCTGGCCGATGTGGGGGAGGAGAGGCAAAAAGAAAACACGAGCAGGGAGGCACCAGCCAGTCGAACAAAAAAGCGGGCTCTACTTTCCATCGTGGGTCCCTGGAAAGGGTGAAAGGATGGTTAGTGTGGTAAACCAAACCGGTCTGGGAGGATCCGCCTCTTGGGTAAGCCGATCACCACCAGGAGTAACCGATAGTGAAGCTGACACTATAGTCGCTCTTGGAGGTGATTTCTGACTCCGAGTGGGGGTTGTTGTCGAGAGTGAGGTTCCCGCTCAGACCCGCGTAAAAATCACTGAATATCTCATATTTAATGCGGGCGTCGAGGCTCCCCCTGACCCGCCCTCCATCGGTAACCGAGAAATAGATCGAAGGGTCCAGGTCAAAATTCAATTTCGGTGAGTCAAGCTTGAAGATGTTCAGCCTCGAGGCCAGGAGAATCTCGGTCGAATTGTAGGGGTCCTCTTCGTCGACATAGTTCTCCCGGGACTTCACCACGGCCAGGTCGGCCGTGGCTTCAACCCGGTTGGTATGCCAAAGCCGGCGCCGAGCGCCGACCCCTAAGGTGTTCTGCAGGTCGATACTCAGCTCGTCGTTCGAGGACGCCTCCCAGAATACCCGGGCGGCCCAAACCGGGATCTCCCGCCGATGTAGGACCCGCCCAAGAAAGATGGACATTTCCAGCGTGATCGACCCACGTTGGAACCGATCGGCGTCGTCCTGGTTCTGGTCGTAGTAGTCGGCCCCGGCCGAGCCCCCCCAACGCCGGCTTCGGTAGTTGAACTCACCGTCAAGGTTAGCGTTGTATCGATGCTCGGCTTTGGAGAAGTCCAACCCGACGTCCAGATACCCGGATGTCCGACCCCAGACCGTGGACTTGATGGGGACAATCGCCACGACCTCTTCCAGGGGAAAAACAGCCGTCAAAATCCCCATCCTCCCCGGTGCCGGAGCTTTCAACTCGCCATAGAGGAGGTCACCTGTGACCAGTTCCACCTCGAAGGTGTGGATACTGCGAAGGCTCTGGACGTGGAGCCATTTTACGTCGAGGGTACCAGCATTGTCCGTCTTAAACCTCAGATACCCTTGCGCCAACTCCCTCACCTCGCCGGTAATCACATCCCCATTGCTCAGAACCAGCACGTCGGTCCTTTGCGCGGAACCAAGGGAAGGTGTGGCCCACCCAGCCAGGCATGCGGCGAGAATCCAGAGAAGGTGACGTTTTGTTTCCATATCCGAAGACTGAGTCCCATTGCTCCATTTGGGAAGAGAAGATTGCCAAGTTTCGCGCAAACCACGATGATTTCAAGGGTTTTCGGGCTGGTCGGAGACCCGCTTCAAGCCTACTCGGGAAGGATCGGAGGCCGGACGAAACAACGAATTCGGTCTTGTGTACCAAACTTATCGGCTGGGACTCAACCAATGGGAGATCCAAAAACGATGGTGAAACGTGTTTTCTCCGCGCTGGCTGTCGCCTTTGTGGCCATCGCCTGCTCCGGAATCACCACACAACAGGATTTCGTGCGCGGCACGGATTTTTCGGGCTTGAGGACCTATGACTGGATGCCGGACCTCGAGCCTTCTCGTGATCCACGTGGCAGCAACGACCTGGTCGACAATAGGATCCGGTCAGCCGTGGAGTCGGGCCTCCAGGCCAAGGGAATTCAGAAAGCCACTTCAGGGAACCCGGACTTCATGGTTGGTTTCCACCTCATCCTGCAAGACAAAACCGATTACCATACCGTCAACGATTACTATGGCGGTGGATGGGGGTACGGAGGCATGTATGACCGCAGCCCGGGGTTGTCGACGGGGCCTGCATATTCGACCGGCAGGGCCACTGCCATGCAGTATACCGAGGGTACATTGGTCCTCGATTTCTTCGATAATGAATCAAAAGAGCTGGTCTGGCGTGGGGTCGCTGAAGGGAAGGTCCAAAGGGCAAAGACGCCTCAGCAGCGACAGGAGCGTGCGGAACAGGCCGTTCAAATGATCATGAAACATTTTCCTCCCAACGGGTAGATCAGGAGGCTTTACAATGAGGGTTTTTTCAATAGCTGTAGCCGGGTTCCTTGTGTCCCTGGCGGCATGCTCTCCCCCGTCCTCTCAGAGTTTCGATCCGGATGATCCGGCCGTGGCAGCGACTATCGAATCTCTTATGGCCGAAGCGGTGAAAGCCGCTGATGCGGTTGATCCGATCGGGGTCCTGGAACCCCTGGGTGCGGGTGAGGACCTCACCCTCATTACCGGCGATGTGATGCTCACCGGGCGTCAGGTTATCCAGGAGGCGTTCGCGGATACGTATGACGGACTCCTGGAGCAGAACCACACGGTTCTTGAAAGAAGGACTCGCCTTCTCAGTCCTGATGTGGCTCTCTACACCGCAATTGCCGAGGGCACGTATACGGACCAGGCGGGATGGACCTCAGAGCCGGTAGGTTTGGCAATTTCCGTCATCTTCGTACGGGAAAATGGTGGTTGGGTCGCACGACATGTCCATCAGTCCATTGCCCAGTGACCCTTGTCCCGAACCGTTTCGAAAACGAGAGGTTTGTTAGAATGCGAAAAGTCTTGAGCATGACATTGGCCGCCATTGGCCTAACGGCGGCACTGGCAGCTGCCCAGGTGGCAACGACGGCACAGCAACCCGCCGCTCCCCCTTCCTTCTCCCAGTTGGGGATCGTGGTATATCCGGCTCAGGGCCAGAGCCCCCAACAACAGGCCAAGGACGAAGCCGCCTGCTGGGACTTCGCCGAAGCCCAGACCGGGATCCAGCTCAACATGGGTCAGCAGGTTGATCCAAATGCCGCCGCCAACCAGGCCGGTGATCAGACTGCCGCTGCCACCCAGGGTGCAGCCGTGAGAGGTGCGGCGAAGGGGGCAATCGTGGGTACGGCCATCGGAGCCATCGCCGGGGATACCGGAAAGGGTGCGGCCATTGGGGCTGTAGCCGGCGCTGCCGGAGGACGCAGAGCCCGAAAGCAGGCCATCCGTTCCTCGGAACAGCAAGGAGCGGAGCAGGCCGTGGCGTCAAACCAGGCCATGGTGGACCAATTCGCCAAGGCCGGAGTGGTTTGTCTTCAGGGCCGGGGCTATACCGCAGGCTGAACGCATCGAGCTTGGACTGGGCTCCTCCGGGTGGAGAGCCTCGGTCCAGGGTGCGATAGCGTCACGCAAAGGGTACGCACAGAACAGTGATCAAGTTATCGACCGGTCTAGCGGCCCTGGTGATTTTGTCGGGAACAGGTGATTTCGGGGGGGGGGGGGGGCCCCCCCCCCC
>CAYOVN010000010.1:0-44182 GCA_964407425.1 uncultured Gemmatimonadaceae bacterium | reverse complement strand
AGGTTATAGCCCATCCCGTGGGATTCGATATTGGCTTCATCCACGATGTAAAGGCCGTACTCGTCGGCCAATTCGTACCATAGGGGATCGCTAGGATAGTGGGAGGTTCGTACCGCGTTCATATTTGCTGCTTTGATGAGGCGGATGTCTTCCCGCATCCGCTCTTCCGTCATCACATGGCCCGTAAAGGGATCATGCTCGTGGCGGTTCACACCCTTGATGGTGATGGGAACCCCGTTAACCTGAAGGAGACCGTCCTTGATTTCCACCGTTCGGAAACCGATGCGCTGGCGGACTACCTCCAGCGTACTCCCAGCCGGGTCTTTGAGGGTCAGATAGAGGTCGTAGAGTGCGGGCGTTTCGGCCGTCCATCGTTTCACAGGGCCAACACCAACCCGGACGGTGGCCGATGCTTCTTCTCCTACTGGGGGCAGGTCCATAGAGAGCTCAGGAGCGCTGATCACGGAGCCGTCGTCGGGATCGGTAAGGGCCATGTCCACCGTAAGGTCTTCGGAAGCCCCCAGTCCGTAGTTGGCTAGATCCACCGTGACTTCCAGCCGCCCATCCCGATAGTTGTCATTCAGGCCGGCTTTCACGAAAACATCCCGGATGTGGATTTTTGGTGCCGCCCAGAGGAATACATCTCGTTCGATTCCGCTGATCCGCCAAAAATCCTGACATTCCAGATAGCTTCCGTCACTCCACCGGTAGACTTCCACGGCCAAGAGGTTCTCCCCGGTTCGGAGGTATTCAGTGACGTTGAACTCGGCAGGGAGTTTGCTGCCCTGGCTATACCCCACCTGCTGGCCATTCACCCAGAGGTACATGGCCGACTTCACTGCTCCGAAGTGGAGGAACACTTCCCGGTCTCCCCAGTCCTCAGGGATCTGGAAGGTGGTTCGGTAGGATCCTACTGGATTGTATTCGTGGTGGATGAGAGGTGGGTTCTTTTCGAATTCGTAAGGGTGGTTCAAGTAGATGGGAACGCCGTAGCCTTGGACCTCCCAATTCGAGGGGACGGGAATCCGGCCCCACCCAGAGTCGTCGAACTCCTCCTCAAAAAAGTCCCGAGGACGTTCTCCTGGGCTCCTCACCCAGTTGAACTTCCAGGATCCATTCAGGAGCTGGAAGTAGGCGGACTGCCCGGGGTCGTTTGTCTCAGCCAGAGCGGCGGTCTCGAAGGGAAAGGCCGAAGCTCTGGGGGCTTCCTTGTTGATCCCGACCAGGGAGGGGTTCTCCCAGTCCGGAACGGTCTGAGAGGAGGCTTCTCCCCTGCCGAGGAGAAGGGCCGCCCAGGCCCCAAAAATGACGAGGAGTACTCTCATGGTGGCCTCCAAGACCGAGGGCTAACACCCCCGGGCCGGACGAAACGGAGCCGGGCCGGGGGACGATCTAAAGGGATCCTAGGAAGGGGGAGAAGAAACGGCCAGGGGCAGTATCTGCCCCTGGCCGAAGAAAAGAAGGCTAAACCGGCGTTTAAGCCGGCCAACCCTGCCCAGGCTAGCCTTCTTTTTTTATGCCTTTGAACGCGATGGGCTCCTGTCCTCCCCTGCCGCCGGTCATGGCCAGGGTGCCTTCCATGTCACTTTCCGCCACTGTGGAGGTGAACAGCAGGACCATGGACCGTTCCCCCTGGCCACGAACGATGGAGAAGGTGAGTTTGTCGCCTTCGATCTTCCCTTCGGCGATAGGCACTTCCTGGGGTTCCCCTCCCCCGCCGCCTCGGCCTCCCATAGGCATGAGAGCGGTCCCCGTGACGGTGGCTCCATCCTGCTTGAGGGTCACGTCCATGGAGACATCTCTTGGTGCCCCTCCCTGCCGGCCCATCTGGGAGTAGGAAAGGGTCCAAACTCCGCTTACGTCCTGGGCCTGAAGGGGCCCGGCCATGATCATGAGTACGGCCATGAAGGCAAAGGGGATGAGTCTGCGCATTGTTCCTCCGGATTTGTGGCACCCCGAGCAGCTGATTTGTTGTCGCTATCGAGTCGATACTTAATGACACCCCTCCCACCGTTTTTGTTAAATCCCTGGTCCTCGGTGCTTTCGAGGCCCGCCGAACTTTCCCTCTGGCCGGGTGGCCCCCTACTTTCCCTGGCCTCGTTGCCGTGCCCCTATATGGAGATGTCACATGTTCGGAGATCGTAGCCTGTCTCGATTTTCCCGTCTGTTCGCTCTAGCCGTCCTGGCCTCCTCCTTTGCCGCTTCCAACGCCGACGGCCAGACCCAACGTACGTTCACGGTGGACGACGCCCTTCGGGTGAAATCAGCAAGCGTAGCCGCAGCGACGGATGATGCCCGGTGGCTCGCCATCACAGAAAGCACGCCCCGGGGCAGAATGGGAACCGATCATTTTCAATTCGGCGATCCCACCTATGTCGGGCCGGGCTCAGTCGATTTCCTGGTCATGAATGCGGAGACGGGTGAGAGCCAGGCCCTCTTCGACGAACCCGTTCAGGTTCAGGGGACTTCCTGGTCTCCCGATGGCGACCGCCTTGCTTTCCGCCGGTATGAAAATGAGAGGGTGAGTCTCCACATATGGAACAGGGCCTCGGGAAACCTCCAGACCGTTTCCTCCAGGCCGAGCCGTGAACTGGCATGGGGTGGCCCCCTGACTTGGGCTCCGGATGGCGAGAGTGTTCTTGTCGGCCTCCGGACTTCGACCTGGGCCACTGAGGCCAAGGCCGCCTACGAAGCCATGGAATATGGGCCCATCGTGGTTCAGGATTCATCGGAGCCCTTCCTTTCATGGGATGCCGTTAGGAATCGTGGAAGCCTCATGGAGTTGGCCACGATCAATGTGGAGTCCGGGGCCGTGACCGTTCTTGCCGAAGAGGGCTCCTACCAGGATATCCGTTTCGCTGAAGACGGGTCCCATGTCACCTACACGAAGTCCACTCCCCTCAGGACCTCCTACGAGAGAGGTGAGGGAACGGAATACGCCTACTTCAAGCAAGACCTCGAGGCAGGTGCCGAGGCCATCGAGGTAATGGAGAAGGGTGAGGAGAGGAAGAGACTCAACTGGAAGCCTGACGGGTCAGGGTTCGTGTATCCAGAGAAGGGTGACCTGTTCTGGAAAACCCCTGAGGCCGACAGCGCCCAGAACCTGACGGAGGAGTATCGGGTGCCATTGTCCGAGGCCGACTCCACCAAACGGAGCTTCTCCCTGGACCAGTGGCATCCGGATGGGGACTCCATGCTCGTTCGGGCCCAGGACGGATACTACCTCATGGAGATGGGCCAGGAACCGGAGATGGTTTGGGCCTTCCCGGGTGAGAACAGGAAGGAGTGGGGCGAGGGGCCGAGCCTGGGGATCACCCAATGGACCGAGGACGGTCGGTACCTCTTCGCCACCAAGGCAGCCAAAGACCAGTGGGAACGTGGTCTGGTTCGGTACGACCTGAACCGCCAGCAGGAAGAGGTCCTGGTTCTGGACTCTGATATGTATCGGAGTTGGACGGTGGCGGAGGACGGATCACGCCTCGTGTTCCGTCGGTCCGATGGAGACCGGCCCGACGAAATCTGGACTGCAGATGGTGATTTCGGAAATGCACGAAAGCTCACCGACGTGAATCCCTGGTTGGACGATGTGGTCCTCTCCCAAAGCATGCTCATCAAGTACTACGACGTGGATGGGGAGGAGCTCTACGGGGTTCTCCACCTTCCGGCGAATTACGAAGAAGGGAAGGAATACCCGCTGGTGGCGGAGATCTACGAGACCTTCTTCAATAACGGCTACAGCTACAGTGCACAGACGCTGGCGGCCCAGGGCTGGATGGTGCTGAGGCCATCCGTGGACCTGGAAATGGGATTCCCAGGGGAAGCCTGGATGAAGGGCGTCACTACTGCCATCAATTCCCTCATGGACAAAGGCATGGTAGACGGTCGGCAGCTCGGTATCCACGGCACGAGCTACGGGGGGTATGCGGCCAGTCTCATCATCACCCAGACCGATCGTTTCGCTGCGGCCATCAACATCTCCGGGAAGGTGAATATGATCTCCTTCCTGGGTGACTCGGAGAAGATCACCACCAGGAATTACAACGCCGCCGAGGAAGGCCAGGATCGAATCGGCGCCACCCTTTGGGAACAGCCCCAGAAATATTGGGAGCACTCGGCGGTGATGTTCGCCGACCGGGTGACGACGCCTCACCTCCTCCTGACCGGACACGGGGACTGGAACGTACCCGACACCAACACCAGGGAGATGTACTACGCCCTTCGCCGGCTAGGGAAGGAAGTGGTCTGGGTGAACTACATGCGGGCTGGCCATGGTGCGGGACGGGCTGGTATCGAGGAAGACTACCGGGATCACTGGCGCAGGATCATCGAGTGGTATGACACCCACTTCAAGAAAGCCGTCGAGGAGGACGAAAAGGGCGGTTCATAATGTGAGTGCGCCGGCCGGTTGCCCTGGGGGGTTAACTGGCCGGCGCCTCCAGTACCACCTTACCCAAATTTTTCCGGTCGTGGAGGAAGGTATGAGCCTCCACAGCTCCGTCCCTCGTCAGGGGGAAGGTCCGGTCCATGATGGGCCGCCAGCGTCCGTCCACCACACCCCTGTAAACCTCCTCGAGAGCCGGGCCCATCATCTCTTCCTTCTCCTGCAGGTAGAGGAGATGAATGCCGTAGATCCCCTGATTCGGAACCACCAGGGAGAGGGGGTGAATGGATGGGGTGCGGTATTTGGCCCATGCGGCCTTCAACCAACTCCGTTTCCGCCCGGGCATTGCGTCGCTCATGCCGTAGAATACCAGGCGGCCAAGGGGATTAAGGAGCTTCCGGGCAGCCGCCGTCGCCTTCCCACCCACGGGATCCATGGCGATATCCAGCCCCCGCTTTTCCCCCAGGGCCTGGAAGAGATCGTCGGCCCAGGCTCCCCGGGAATCAAAACAGGCCTCGGCCCCCAGTTCGTCCACTACAAACGCTCGCTTCTCGGGCGTACCTGCGGTGCCGAACACACGGAGTCCCCTGTTTACCGCTAATTGGACCGCTGCCGTTCCCACTCCCCCCCCCGCCCCAAGAACCAGAGCCGTATCACCGGGGCGGGCGTGGCCTGTCTCGAAAAGACAGACCCAGGCTGTCAGGAATACCACCGGGATACCGGCGGCCTGGGCGAAAGAAAGCTCCTCCGGGAAGGGGAAGGCCTGGTCTGCGGGCAAAATCACATCCCGGGCGTAACCACCGAATCGGAGAAGGGCAACGGCCCGATCCCCTTCCGACCAGCTGTTCACACCCTCGCCTACTCGAGCTACCTCCCCGGCTACCTCGAAGCCCGGGGCATAGGGCATATTCGGGACCTGACCATAGAGGCCCGCCCTTTGGAGAAGGTCGGCGAAATTCACTCCCGATCCCCGGACCTTCAGATGGATTTCTCCGGGACCCGGGGGCGGTAGCGGGATTTCCCCCTCCACCATGACCTCGGGAGCGCCGAACTTCGGAATCAGGACAGCCTTGGTCGTGTTCTTCAGATTCCGCCTCCCCTGAGCCACTCCGGCACTTCCTCAGTGTATTCCGGGGGGTTGGTGAACAGGTCGTCGGAGAGCGGATCGGTGCTGAACCCATCAAGGAGGGATGTGATTCGCATGAGGATGAACTGGGCTGGGGCGGGTTCTTCCTTGGGCTCTTCTTTTTTCCCTCGCCCAAGGAGGCCTCGGGTCAGGCCTCGGACTGCGCCCCGAGCGGCTTCTTCTGCCTCTTTCGCTGCGGCATTCCCTACAGCGCTACCCACACTTTCGCTCAGGGTCTGATCGGTGGCGGCCAGGACCGCATCTCGGTCGAGGGGCATTCCGGCCGGAACGGTCACAAAAGAAGAAACGGACTTCACCTGCATCCCGTCCAGATCCTTCATCGCTTCCAGATTCTCCTCGAAGGCGTCTTGCATCCGGGGATCCGAGGCGAAGGCCTGCTGATAGGCTGAAGCCATGTCGGAGCCCCCGCCGCTTTCCACGAACGCCTCTCCTAACTCCGCCTGGGCTGCCATGTATTGTTCATAGGCGGGGAAGTCCTTGCTAAGCCAGAGTTCGGTGAAAAGAACCATTGATCCGCCCTCTTCCACTGCATCCCGGGCTTCGTCAGTCCGAGGTACCGTCTCGATGATCATGAGCACTTGTTCGGCAGAATACTCACCGAAATCTTGCGTTCTTCCGGTCCGGTCCGTGGACAATTTGATGTCGAAGGAAACCTCGGCTTCTTCTGGTTGCTCCGCCTCCCTTTCCGCTGTGGCTTGAGCTTCGCCAGCCTCAGCCATGGCTGCCGTCATCCGGGCCTGCATCTCCTGAATCGTGAACGAGAAAAAGGTCTTTGTCTCGTCGTTCACCTGGGTGATCCGTGCCTCCGCCCCGTCCATGACAGTGTAGCCGTCCGTATCGTCTGTCCGGATGAGGGCGCCCTTCAGATATGTGGCCTCTCTGATAGGATCCATGGCCCCTGGAACCAATTTCATCATGGTTCCCAAGGAGCCGCCGAACTCACCCGTCGTGACTGTGGTGAAAGAGAAGTCCTGGCCCAGGGCGTGCTGGGTGGGGAGTCCCAGGGCGAAAAGGAGGACGAAGCTTCCAAACATCATAAGCCCAGGCCGTGGGGCCAGGGGGCGTTCTATCCGAATCATCGGTGAATCTCCTTTACCAGAAAAACACGACGAGAGCCACCGTGGCCACCACGGCCCCGATGGAAAGGACATCGAAGAGAAGGTCCCGCTCCGGAAGTCCGGTTTCCGTCTCAGCAGTCTTGTAGCCCCGACCCTCCACTTCCGCCTCATCTTCAGGCCAGATCAGGGAAATCCCAGCCAGGAGCAGGAAGAGTGCGATACCAGCCAGCCACATCTGGTCTAAGAAAGCGGCGTTTGGGGTCAACGCCTTGATGCCCAGGGTAATGGGAAGAGTCAGACCCATCACCCAGACTGCGCCCCGGCCGGTGGCCTTTTTCCAGAAAAGGCCGCTGAGGAAGACCACGGCAACCCCGGGTGTTATCAGTCCCCAGAACTCCTGGATGTAGGAAAAGATCCTCTCGAAGCTCACCAGGAAGGGGGCCCAGCCCCAGGCCATGAGAAGGAACACCACGGTGCTGGTACGACCGACGGTGATGAGGGTTTTCTGTGAAGCCTCGGGCCGGAAGTGCCTGTGGTAGAGATCCATTGTGAAGATGGTGGCCGTGGAGTTCAACATGGAATCCAGGGACGACATGATGGCGGCGATCAACGCTGCCAGCATGAGCCCCGACAAACCGCTGGGGAGCAGCTTGGCGATGAGGAGGGGGTAGGCCATATCGGACCGGGTGAGCTCATCAGCATACAGGACGTAGGCCATGATACCGGGAACCACGGCGATGAAGGGGATCAGGAGCTTCAGGTAGGCTGCGAACACGATGCCGTACCGACCCTGCCTCAGGTTCCGGGCACCCAGTGTCCGCTGGGTGATGAACTGGTTGCAGCCCCAATAGAAGAGGTTTGCGATCCAGAGGCCGCCGAAAAAGATGGCGAACCAGGGAAGCTCCGGATGGTCCAGGGGCAGGACCATGTGGAATTTGTCGCCGGCCTCCTCCATGAGGGTGTCCCAACCCCCTACCGCTTTCAGCCCCAGCCACGCTGTCAGGGCACCGCCCAGAAGGAGCATGGTCCCTTGAATGAGGTCTGACCAGACCACCGCCTTCAGCCCTCCGTAGGCCGTGTAAGCCCCGGCGAACACGGCCAGGATGGTGACCCCCCACCAGAGGGGTAGGTCGAACATGGTTTGGAGGGCCAAACCCCCGGAGTAGAGCACCGTGGCCATGGCGACGAAGGTGTAGGCCAGAATCATGTAGATGGCCAACCAGCTCCTGGCCCCCACGTTGAATCGCCGCTCCAGATATTCAGGCATGGTGGTGACCCGGTTCGCCAAAAACGCCGGGAGAAACCACCGGGCCACGATGATGAGGGTGATGGCCGACATCCACTCGTAGGCCGCTACCGCCAGTCCGAAGTCGGCGCCCTGACCCGCCTGCCCGACCAACTGCTCCGTGGAGATGTTGGAGGCGATGAGGCTGATCCCGATGAGCCACCAGGGAAGATTCCGCCCTGCCAGGAAGTAGTCGGCAGCCACTTTCTCCCGGCGGGATACCACCACGGCAACAACGGCGACCACCACGAAATAGCCGATGAAGGCGGTAATATCGAAGGTGGAGAAGTTCATCGAATCTCCAGAACCAGGAAAATAGGCCGATGGTCCGACGCTACTGTCTCGTCCAGGACTCGGTGCTCAAGGACCCGGAATCCGTCTTTCGGCCTGACCAGGACGAAGTCGATTTCCCGAGCCGGGTCATGGGATGGATACGTTAACGAGGGCCCTTCTTTGGGAATGATGCTCCACTGGGCTCCCAGACGCTCCATGACGGGGGACTCTGGGGTGGAGTTGAAATCCCCAGCCAGGATAACAAGCCCGGTCTCCTCACTGAGGAGGGCCATGAGGGTTTCGGCCTGAGCCAGCCGCTCCTCTTCCGTATCGTAGAAGTGGATTCCTGAGAAGGTGAGCTCCCGGCCCGAGTTAGGGAGCTGGACTCTGGCCGTCAGCGTCGTGCGCGGCTCCGACCCCGGCGGAAGACGATGATTCGTCCAGTCCAGGACCGGGAGCCCGCTGAGGACAGCCATACCGTAGTGGCCGCCCTGGTACTCCATGAAACCTCCGAAGAGGTGATCCATTCCGGTCAAAGCCCCATACTCGGCCGGTTGGTCCACAAACCCCGTCCGCTCTGTAAGGCGATCGATCTCCTGAAGGGCTACCAGGTCCGGTGCCACCTCGTTGATCAGGCGGCCGATCTGCTCCAAATCGAGGACTCCATCGGTCCCCTCCCCGTGGTGCGTATTGTAGACAAGGATCCGGAGGGTGTCCGTCGGCTGGGTCTGGGGCACATCCTGGGCCGTCGCCGGCCCGGGGCCAATTCCCGGGGTAGTCAAAAGGGCAAAAGCCAGGATGACCCACCCGCCGCTCCAGGCCCTCATCGTTTCAACCCCACGATACGTCCGTCCAGATCCCAATCCGGGCCAAGTGGCACCCCCAGGTGAGCAAAGGCGGTGGTCGCCAAATCCACTACGGCCGGAGAGTCCGGGGACGACCCTACTTGGGCAGAGGGCCCGCTGGCCATGTAGAAGATGGTAGTCTCCTCCGGGGTTTCCCCTCCGTGGCCGCCTCCCTCGGTTCGGCCGTGGTCCGTAGCTACCAGGACCAGCCAGTCTTCATGCGAGAAGGAGGGCCGCCCTTTCACGGCCTCGATCAGTCTACCCAGGTGTCGGTCCGCCGTGGCGATGGCCTCCCTGTACTCGGTACCGATTCCTCCGATGCTGTGGCTGATTTCGTCGGGTGCTCCCAGGTAGACGAAAAGGATGTCCGGATCGGCTACCTGGAGTTCCTCGATAGCCGCCGCCACCGATACGCTGTCCGCCTCCAGCCAACCCAACTCGTACCCGTTCAGAATGATCTTCCGGTCCACTGCTTCACCTACCAGGGGTCCGCCGTCCACTTCGTCCACCAGGGGCAGCCAGTCGGCCACGACGAAGGTGTTCAGCTCCGGCCTGGCTTCCTCGATCCGCGTGAACAGGTCCGGATAGGTCCCGTATCGGTTGGAAGAAAAGTCATTGGAAAGGACCCCGTGCTTCTCGGGCCAGACCCCGGTGAGGATGCTGGACCAGCATGGACCGCTCACCGTCGGCCGAGCGGTCCGGGCGGTCTCACTGAAGGTGCCAACTTCAGCCAGGGCATCGAAGACCGGGGTGGGCACTTCCCGAAGTACGTCGGGCCTCACACCGTCCCACCCAACCAAAAGGACCTTCGGCGATGCGTCAGCTTCGGGTATCGGCCAGATGGAGGATTGGTCTGAAGGGGAGTCCGGAGCGGGATTTTGGCAGGCTCCCACGGTCAGGAGAATCAGGCTGATGGCCATCGAGCGCATCTCTCAGAGCCTCCATATTTTGAACCGGGAATGTCTTCGTGAGGTCTTATTGGGTCCCTTTTACAATGACGTACCGTCAAACCGCAGGGGACAGAATAGGAAGGGATTGAAGAAGTGGACAGGCCAGGCGGTTCTCAGCACGGGTCTCCCGGCCGCCGGGTCCCGGCTCATCGGAGAATGAACCCATTCCGGATCGGATCCTTCGGGTCGATGAGGAGTTCGTTTCGTCCGGTGATGTAGGACGTTCCCGAGACCCGGGGAATCACGGCGTCGTAGGGGCCGAAACGAGCCGACTCCGTCACCTCACCGGTAAACGTCGTACCGAGGATGCTCTCTACGGTGAAGCGTTCTCCCATCTCCAGCTCACCCTTTGCGAAGTGTAAAGCAGCTCGGGCGCTCACCCCTGTCCCGGTGGGGCAGCGGTCCACTTCCCCCTCGGCGAAGATGCAGACGTTCCGGCTGTGGTGCCGCGGGTCATGGGCTTTCCCAACCAAAATGGTGCCGTAAAGAAAGCCCAGATCCGGCTCGAAAGGATGGTCGATGGAAAGGGAGGCCATGACCTCCCGCTTGATCTTCATCCCGACGTCGATGATCTCCGGGAATTCATCCGGCACCAACTCCAGTCCCAGGGCTTCAGCGTCACAGAATGCGTAGAAAGCCCCACCGTAGGCGACGTCGTAGCGAATCGAACCCAGGCCCTCCACCTCAACAATCTGGTCCCGGGCAAAAAGGAAGGAAGGAACGTTCAGGAAGGAGACCGAGTCGATGCTCCCTCCCCGTTCGTTCGGGAAGGCGGTCACCCGGCCGGCGGGAGTATCCAAACGGAGGGGGCCTCCATCCCAATCCACGACACCGCCCTCCACCCCGGCCATGGCCAGCCCTATGATTCCATGCCCGCACATGGTGCTGAAACCCTCATTGTGAAGAAACAGGACCCCGGCATGCCCGTCTTCGGTGACGGGTTCGGTGACGATGGCGCCATACATGTCGGCATGGCCCCGGGGCTCCCACATGAGGGCTGTCCTGAGATGATCCAGGTGGGTTTTGGCGTACCGGCGCTTCTCCAGGATGGTCTGCCCAGGGATTTCCGGGAACCCATCCGTGATGATCCGGAGAGGCTCCCCGGCCGTATGCACTTCCAGGGTAGATATCCGAAACCAATCGGGGGGTGGTGACCATTCATCCGTCATCGGGCGTTCTCCCACATAGGGTGCTCCTCACTCGTAGAGCAGGTGCTCTTCCACCCGCCCCCACCATCCCGGTGCCTGAATCCAGGAGGCGATGGATGCCGGGTTCACCTCCTGGGGGCGGTTCTCCAGCACGCCAACGATTTCCTGAGAAACCAGGAGGCGGTGCAGGTGTCCCTCTCCCTTTTCATGAACGGCCGTAGGGTATGGAGCCCAAGCCGCATCCTCCGGCCATAAGGTAAAGAGAAGGGAGAGGAGTTGTAGCCCAAGAGCCACCGGACGGAGTTCTTTTGGATCGGTAACCTCGAGAAGTACGCCAGGGGAGGGGCGCCCCTGACTGGGCACAACCAGCGCATGAGGGTGAGCCCGGACACCGGGGATACCCGTCCGGTTCAGCGTCGAAGCCATCTTCTCCCCATCCATCCAGGGCGCGCCGAACCACTGAAATGCTCGAGGGGTCCCTCGTCCCTCCAGGACATTGGTGGCTTCCAGGAGAGCCAGCCCGGGGTAGAGCAAAACCGACTCGGCAGAGGGAAGTCCCGGGGAGGGCGGATGGAAAGGTAGGCCGGTTTCGGTCAGGAGCTGGTCCCGCCGCCACCCTTCCGCCGGGACCACGCCCATCTCAATTTCGAGCTTCATCTCCGTAGCCAGTAGGCGAGCCATCTCACCGAGGGTCAGTGAATGGCGGACCGGGATGGGCCAGCGAGCCAGGAAGTGGGTGGAAAACCCCGGGTCGGGAAGGGGACCTTCGACCCAACTCCGCTTCCCGCCGATGGGATTGGGGCGGTCCAGGATCAGGAGGGGGGTCCCTGCCTCGGTGCAGGCCTCCATCAGGTGGCTCAGGGTCCAGAGGTAGGTGTAGAAGCGGGCCCCTACCTCCTGAAGGTCCACCAGAACCAGATCCAGGCCCTCCAGAATCTCCGAGGCCGGTTTCAGCCCGGGGCCGTACAGGCTCGAGACTGGAAGGCCGGTCCGGTGGTCCGTTCCGTGAGGCACTGCCACGCCATCCGGGGCCGACGCGGTAATTCCGTGCTCCGGGGAGAAGAGTTGGACCAGGGGAAGCCCCGATCGCATGAGGGCGACTCTTGACGGTGCCGCTTCCGCCGGCCCTGCCGGCCCGGTCCATGCTCCATCGTGGGTAAGAAGGCCGATCCTCCGTGGGGAGGGAAGGGACGGCAGGAACGCTTGTGGCTCTTGAAGGACCCGGTCGACGCCAAGATGAACCCGGGCTCCCGCTGTCGTCTCCACCCGTTAGAAACGGTCAGGCCGAAAGGACACCAAACCGGGCTCCGGGGGGGAGCCTTCCACGATCCAATCCGCCAGGACCTTCCCCGTGATGGGGCCCAGAGTAAGGCCCAGCATGGCATGCCCATTCGCCACAAAGAGACCATCGAGACCCGGCGCGGGTCCAAGAACTGGCAAGCCATCCGGGGTCACGGGCCTGAGACCGACCCAATCGTCCATTGATTGGGCTCCGTCTAAGCCTTTCAGGTACCTGCCAGCTGATTCAGTAAGGTTCTCCAGGCGTCGTGGGATGATCGTGTGGTTCAGTCCGGAGAGTTCCAGGGTCCCGGCCAGGCGCAGAAAGTCCCCCATGGGGGTACAGAAAACATATCGCTCCCCAAGCATCATGGTGATGTTCAGGGGAGGTGCGCCTGCCTCGTCCACCGGAATGTCACTGTGATAGCCTTTTGCTGGTTGGATGGGGAGATCGAGTCCTCCAACCTCCGCTAGCTCCAGGCTATAGGCCCCCGTCGCGAGGACGACGACCTCTCCTTCCAGAACCTCTCCAGTGATCAGCTGCACACCCCGAACCTTTTGGTCCCGGGTGAGGACCTTGGTGACCTGGGCGTTCGTCTGAAGGCGGGCACCCCGTTTCGTTGCCGCCGAGGCCAACTCTGTGAGGAACCGGCCAGGATCGAGGGTTGCTGACTCTGGGAAAAAGAGGCCTCCCACAGTACCCTCCCGGAGGTTCGGTTCCAGCTCCTCCAACTCCTGACCCGGGAGTGCCCGGGTATCGTATCCGAAGGTCTTTTGAAGAGGAATTTCGGCTTGGGCTCCCTCATATCCTTTGGGAGTTCGGAAGACGTCGTAGTACCCTCCGGCTTCGTACCGGCAGTCCAGGCCCTCTTCTTCAAGCAACTGGTCAAAAAGGCTCCGTCCCTGGTGGCCAAGGGGGCCCAGCAACTCCATGCTCCTGTGCACGTGGGCTGTCGTGCAAAAGGAGTTGAACCGGAGGAGCCACCGCCAGAGGTTCGGGTTCCATTTCGGCGGAAGATAAAGGGGGCTTGTGGGGTCTCCCATCCAGCGAAGGGCCTGTAGAATTCTCCCTGGCCGGGTCATGGGCCCGTGTCCGGGAGCTATGGCCCCTGCGTTGCCCGATGACGCTCCCGCCCCGACTTCGTCCCGTTCAAGGATGAGAACGTCTATACCTCTCCGGGAGAGGTAGTAGGCGGTGGAGAGCCCGATGACTCCGGCTCCCACCACCAGCGCCCGGTTTCCTCCCCTCCTACTATCCATATCCGTCAGCCTTCCAACAGACCCTCCTCCCGGACGTAGTCTGCCAACTCGCCCCGGGAAGTGAAGCCTAGTTTCTGGTAGATATTGGAAAGGTGGGTGCTGACGGTCCTGGGCGAAATCTCCAGTGTCCTGGCAATGGCCTTGTTGGACTTCCGCTCCTCCACCAGCCGGGCGATCTCCAGCTCCCGGGTGGAGAGGTCCCCCTGACCTGCCGGGGCTCGTCGGGGTGGCCGGGCCCCCAGCTCCCGGAACATGCCACGGGTTTTTTCCAGCTCCACCTCAGCTCCCAGGCGGAGGAAGGTTTCATGAACTCGCACCAACTCCTCCAGGGCTCCTCGCCGGTCCCCGATGTCAGCTAAGCGTCCGGCTTTCATTCGTCGAACTCGGGCAGCATCCCCGATGATGGGAACTGCTTCCAGTGCCAGGGCTGCCTCTTCCATCATTCGGGCCCCCTCCTTGGAATCCCCTTCCATCCATTTGACAAGGGCCTTGCAGCTTTCACCCCAGGCCAGTCCCAACTTGTGCTGGATGGGGGATGACCCACTCTCGAGGCGCTCTCCCATTTCCCTCGCCCCGTCCAGATCCCCCTTCCACAGATAGGCCTCGGCCAGAAGAGGGACCAGCCGGTGAATGGCCCAGAGGCCGTACCCGACCTTGTCGGCGATTTCCAGGGCCGCCCGGCCAATGCGGATGGCTTCGTCCGTGTCCCCCTCCGTCAGGGCCAAGTACCCTTTTCCGATGTAGGCCGGGATTTCGGAGTGAACGTTGGGTGCCCCATCGCCACCTGCTCCAGATACGTCCCAGGCTTCCTGGACCAGGGGTCTGGCCAACTCGATCTCTCCCCGAGCCAGATAAATCAGGGAGGTCCAGACCAGCAAGCGAGGGAGGATGGTGTTCTGGGAAAGAGCTCTGGCCTTGGCGATGGACTGCTCTCCGATGATGATGCCCGATTCCCAGTCCCCCGTCGCCGATGCTTGTTCGATGGCCAGCTCTGCGCTTCGGAGACTCAAGACCGGGGAGCGAAGCTCCTGGGCAACGCGGTTCGCCTCGTTGACATGACCGGCCATCTCCTCCGTGTTCCCCAGGAGGCCCTCCAGGACCGCCAGCCCCCAGTGCGTCCAGAATTCCACGCTCAGGGCTCCGGAGCTTTTTGCCAGAGCCATGGCCCGCTGGCCGTGGGCCCTGACTCGGTCCGGATGACCGGTCCAGATGTGGAGAAGGACCAGGGCTCGGTGGGCCTGAGCCAAGATGACGGGGTTCTCAAGTTCCTCGGCGATTACCAGGACCTGCTCCAGCTCTTCCCGGGCCTCCTCCAGCCTCCCCATCTCCTCCAGGGCCACCCCCCGCCTCAACCGGGTCCGGGCCAGGAGATTGGGTGACAGGCCGTCTTCCTCGGAGGCGAGAATGGCATCGAACTCAGCCACGGCGCCCTCCGGGTCCCCGTTGTAGCTCTTGATGATCCCGATCCGGCGACTGCATTCCCCGGCGCCTTCGTGGTCGCCGTTGGCTTGGGCCAGTTCCCGGGCTCTTTCCCACAAGGGTATGGCCTCTGGGTATTTCCCCAGTCGGCTGAGGGCCCGAGCCAGGGCCACAAGGACCAGACCGACTTCCTCGTCGTTCCCTTGCCCGGAGGGTTCCCTGGCCTCGGATTGGTCCAGAATATTCAGGGCTGCCTGTAGGTACTGGGCCGCCTCCGCGTTTCCGAATCGGTCCAGGGCCTTCTTGCCGGCCATGGTGAGGTGGGCCACGGCGTTGGGCGCGTCTTTGCCGGGCGCTTGGAGATGATGATAGGCCAACGTGTCGGCCCGCTCTGAAGCCCGGTCCCCCATGGAATCTTCGAGTGCCGATGCGATCCGCCGGTGGAGGATCTGTGCCCGGGCCAGTCCCAACTCCTGTAGAAGGGTTTCCCGGACCAGCTTTTGGCGGAAGTCGTAAACAACCCCTTGGGCTCCCATTCTTTCCACCAGGATCTGCCTCTCAACCAGAAGGTCGACGCATTCCAGCAGCTCACCCTCTTCGAGCCGGCTCAGGCTCTGAAGCATGGAGAACCGTGCTCTGATTCCCAGGATAGCTGCCAGTTCCGCAAGATCCCGGGCGTCGCCCGGAAGTTGTCCCAGGCGGTCCTGGATCGCTCCTCTCACCGTCCGCGGGAGCTCCATCTCCCGGGTTTCCCAACCAAGCCAGGCGCCCCCTTTCTGGTAGAGGGCACCGGAGGCGATCAACCCCTGGAGGGTCTGCTCCAGGAAGAAAGGGTGCCCCTGAGTCCATTCATGTAAATGATCGGCGAAGTCTCCAACTACGCTCTCCTCAACCCGAAAGGCCTTCTTCAGGAGGAGACCCGTTTCCTCCCTGGTAAAGGGCGGAAGCTTGATCTCCCGGGCCACGCCCTGAGCCAGGAGGGAGCGTTCGATTTCGACAACGCCCACCTCCGCTTCCGTGGCCAACTCGTCCCGGGAAAGGAGAATGAGAGCCCGTGCTCCAGCCAGGTGCCGGGCGAGGAAGTGGATGGCCTCAAGGGACGAAGGGTCGGCCCACTCGAGGTCCTCGAGGATGATGCAGAGAGGCTCCCGTTCAGAAAGGGCCCGAAGGACCTCGATGAACGTCCACAGGACCCTGGTCCTCTGATCGCTGGGGCTCTCAGGCTCGACCGGTAAGGAGCCCTCGGGGGCTCTGATCAAACCCGGGAAGAGCTGGTCCAGCTCTGCAGTTCCGCCCCGAGAGAGGACCGTCAGGGCGTCCGGGGACTGGGCCTTGAGGAGGGGAAGAAAAGCATCGGAGAAGAGGGAGTAGGGGACCCCGGCCTCGGCTCGATAGGCTCGGCCGACTGCTACAGTGAAGCCTCGCTTCTCGGCTTCGCTCTGAAGGTGTTTGGTAAGGTGGGTTTTCCCTATACCGCTTTCGCCCCGCAGGAGGAGCGTCCAGCCCTTTCCGTCCAGGGCGGCCTGTAGCCCTTGAAGGAGTGTCTCCTGAGCCTCGGCCCTTCCCACGACCGGAAGGGTTGAGAAGTCGATTCCTTTGGTCATCTAGTGCGCACGCTCCTCTAACGAATCCGCTCCACGCCAGGGCGGTAATTTCTGACCAACATGGCAGCGATGTCTGATTCCGTATAAGCTACGCGCTTCATGCGGTTGTTGGCGAATATTTCTGCCTGGTTGTAAAAATAGGGGGAGTCCTCCTGGTTGCTGTTTCCATAAAGAAGGACGGAATAGGCCTTGGGGGTTTCTCCGAATTCTACGGCGAGAACCCAGGCGTCCCCGGTCCTGGCTCTGAACTTCCCATCGTCGTCCTCGCCGAAGCCGACGACCCTGAAACAGCCGAGGTTGCTGGGGCATCCTCCCACAGGAATGTCCTGATCTCCGGCCCTGATGCGGTGAGCGTCACCCCAGGAAACGTCCCAGGATCCGAATCGCCTCGTTGTCTCCCGAACTGCCCAACGGAACGCATTAAGCGCCGCGGCTTGATCTCCCAGGCCCCGGGGGGTTTTGGTCGGCTCATCGATGGACCACGGCTCCCGGTAGGCTGCCCCCGCCCCTGCCAGGGAAAAATACCGCCCTGCCCACTGCTCGAAGAGGGTCGCCCCCCGGCTCTCCCTGGCCGCCCGGTTGTCCCAGCCGGCCAGCAGCTCGATGGCATCGGCCACCTCTCCTGTGGGGTTGTCGCTTCGGACCAGATCGACCAGATCAGACTTGATCCGATCAGCCAGCATCATCTTCATGGAGTGCTTCAGCTCCACCACCTCTTCCAGACTCATGATCTGATCGGTATGGACCAACTCCAGGGAGTTTTGAGAACGGAAGCGAAGCCGGGGTGCCGGAAAGTTGGCCGGAAACGCTTCCGGTTGGAGACGCTCATTGAGGTTCGTGAAATAGGGCGGGTCGTTGGCGTTCTGCAGATACCCGCCCCGGGGGTTCAGGAGTTGAGGGAGGTCGTCCCAGGGCTGCAATTCCGTCCAGACATCGCCCCATCCCCTGGCAACGACGGGCTGACCCCCGGAGGGTGGGTGGGGCAGTAGGGGGACGGATGCATTCCAGACGTAGAAGATGTTCCCGTCAGCATCACCGTATAAGAAGTTCGAGGAGTATTTGGCCTGGATCCGCATGGCCGCCTTCCACTCCTCCAGATTCTGGGCCTGCATCATTCGCAGCCACTGCTCCCCGAGACGATACTGACCGAGAGTGGGTGTTTTGAGGACAAAGGCCGTATCCGCCGTCTCGAGTAGCACCGGACCGAGGGGTGTGAATCGGAAATCCCGAGACGCCATCTTGAGCCCCTCCCCGTCCAGGTAGTCCACGGGGACGGTTCGGGTTTCGATGGGCATCGATTCACCGTCGAAGTTGTAGGCGTTCGTGTCCTCGGGGTCTTTCAGAAGGGCGTAGATCTGATCCGGGTCTGCGTAATTGTTGGTGGTGGACCACCCCAACCGATCGTTGAAGCCTCCGATAATTCCGAAGGGCCCGCCCATTCGGAAGTCACCGTAGTAGTTCAAGACGCCCGGGACGGTCATGTGGGCTTCGTAGTACCCGGATGTGTAGGAGAGGTGGGGATTCCGAACCAGGATGGAGGAGCCGGACTTTGTTCGTTCCGGCCCGAAGGCCCACGCATTCGATCCATCGTTGGGATCAGTCGTCTCTTCCGGAGTTTCTCCTCTACCCTGACGGGCCGCCATGAGTCCACGAGCGGCGCCCTCATCCCATACCCGCAGATCCCTTGCGGCCACATCCTGTGCCGTGAATCCTGACTCGACCCAATCCGGGAGCTCTTCCTGGTGGGTTTCGATGAAGTAGTTCACGCCCTGGGCGAACCCTTCCAGCATGGCCTTCACATCATCGGGGAGCTCCGAAAAGATCTCCACTGCGAAGTCGTGGGCCATCTTCCCCGCATAACTCCCGGGCACGGCCATCGCCCCCTCGACGGTTGCCCAGCGCCCGTTCGCAGCCAGGAGCTGGAGAGGCACTGCCTCCCGATAGTCCTCCATCATGACCCACGCCAGTCCGAATGTGCCGGCCTCGAGGGTCTCGCCCAGGATGTGGGGAACACCGTAGGTGGTTCTCCGGATCTCCACCTGGCCCACCAGATCAGGTGGGGAAACGGCTGGGGTTGTTGAGGCGGGTCCCGATGGGGTCAGGGGAGGTCCGGTGCATGCCAGTGCGAGAAGGAGCGTCGTGAGGAAAACCGGTGGGAGGTGGAAAGGGCGAGGCCGCATTTGTCGCTCCAGGTTGTTTGAATTCAATCCTCAACGGGGCCAGCAATAAGCTCCCGGTAGACATGAAGGTTCCCCTCCACCATTCGGTCCACCGAAAAGTGGCTCCGCACCCGGTCCCGGGCGTTTTTACCGAATTCTTTTCCGCTGTCCGGATGGGAAAGAAGCTCTGTGACCGCGGCGGCCAGTGCACCCGGATCCCCAGCCGGCACAAGGAGGCCGGTTTCCCCGTGGACCACCGCCTCCGGAATCCCTCCCACCCTGGAGGCCACAACCGGAAGGCCCGACGCTGCGGCCTGTAGGAGGACGACCCCCAGGCCTTCCATCAGTGCGGGGTGGACCAGGAGATCCAGGCAAGGAAGAACCATGGGAAGATCTTCCCGGAATCCATGGAGGCTGACCGAATCTCCCAGTCCGGCGGAGAGGACCTTCTCCGAGATCTCCTCATGGAGGGGGCCCTTGCCGAAAAGAAGGAAGCGGGCCCCAGGGTGGTGCCGGAGAATGGTCGGGATGGCTTCCAGGAGAATCTCGTAGCCCTTCCGGGGAATGAACTGAGCCGCCATTCCTACGGTGGGTCCGTCATTGTCGAATCCGAAGGCATCCCTGAAGAAATCCGGATCGCAGGGCTTCGAGTACGGACTGGCATCCAGCGCGCTGTGTACGCAGGTGATCATCTCCGGGTCCACGCCCTGACGAATGAGAACCTTTCGAATGGCGTGGGAGATGGTAATGACCCGGTCGAAGAGGCGGTACTTCGCAGCCAGGGACCACTCGGCTTCAGGGTTGTCCACTCGCCGGGTCAGGACCACGGGGACCCCGGCCCATCTGGCCCCCAAGCCTCCGAGGGTATCGGCTCCCCGGCGGGAGTGGAGATGGACGAGGTCTGGGGCGGTGGCCCGAATCAGACTTCGAAATCTGGAAGGGAAACGAAGGTCCGCCTCACCTGCCATGGGCAGTGGGTGAAGGGGGAGTCCCCTGGCCTTTGCCTCCAGTTCCACATCGCTACCCTGCGGAACGACCAGAACGTTCTCGATTCCTCTGGCTTGCAGACCCTCCACCAGAAGCAACACCTGAAGGGCTCCTCCGTACAGGTGGTTTCCTGTCTCCAGGTGCAGGACCTTCACCGGTCCGACTCCACGGCCATAACCTCCCTGGCCGTAGTCAGAACGTGGTCCACTTCGATGAGTTCCGTACAGGTGAAGGCCCCATTACACGTGGGATTTCCTCTGCAGGGGGAGCATTCCAGCCAGTGCACGATGACCTTGGCCCTCGCCGTGGGTGGCTTGGTGTATGGAATATTCGATCCAAAAATCGTGACGGTAGGCCTGTCGAAGGCGATCGCCATATGAGTAAGGCCCGTGTCGACTCCGATCACCAGGGAAGCTCTCTCGACCATGGCACTGGCCTGAGTGAGGGAAGTTTTCCCCACCAGACTGATGGGATCGGACTTGGCCATCTCCCGGATTCGCTCGAGGGCCGGACCATCCTCCGGGCCACCGAGAATGACGGCAGGGAGCCCGAAGCCCTCCTTGACCCGGTCAATGAGATGGGCCCACCGCTCCTCCCTCCAATGTTTCTGGGGGCTGGTGGTGAAGGGAAGGGCCACAAAGAACCCGTCCAGGAGTCCCAGTTTCTTCTCCTGGCCCTCAGCCCAGCTCCTGTCCTCCGGCGCCAGCGGGACCTCCATCCGAAAGTCGCCAAGGTCCAAACCCAGCTCTTCGGCCAGGTACCGATACTCCGACGACATCCTCCGACGGTCACCTCCATAGCGGGAAAGAACGTGAGTCATCATTGCCCCACTGCCCTCCTTCGAGCCCAGGCCGACTCGAATCGGAGCCCCGGAGAGGAAAGTCATGATTCCACTCCGAAGGAGGCCCTGGAGATCGACAGCCAGATCGAACTCCCTCCTCCGAAGGTCCCTGACCAGACCACGCATCTCACTTCCCAGAGCACCCAAACGACGTTCTCCCCAGAGCCGCTTCCAACCGGGCCGGTCCACCACGATGACTTCGTCCAGCTCGGGATGGAGTTCGATGAGATCCTTGGTGTGGGATTCCGCCATCCAGACGATCTTTATGTTCGGATAGGTTCGGCGGAAAGCCCGGACCAGGGGAGAGGAAAACACGATGTCACCCCTCGCACTGAGTCGCACAAGGAGGACCGATTCGGGTGGGCGGTGGAGGATTCCTCGGCTCATCCGTTCGTTTTCGTGTGAGAAGGGACTAACATTAGGTTCGGGGCCTAGGCAGGCCGGACTCTCCGACCGGCCTATCAATCTAGCGCGTAAACCAAAATCAGCGAGGCGACTTCTTCAGCCCGTTATGAAACGCCGATACGACCTTCTGTATGCCTTCGGGGCTTTGGTGTCCAGCCCGGTTCTGGCCTTTGGCCTTCTCAGAACCGGAAAATGGCGCACGGACTGGAAGGGACGTTTTGGAAACACCCCGATCCTGGAGGATGATGCCAGACCCACGCTCCTCCTTCACGGAGTGAGTGTCGGGGAGATCAACGCCACCCGGGAGTTGGTGAGCCGCCTCTCCGGGTCGGATGAGGTTTCCCCCCGCTTGGTGATCAGCGCCACCACCAACACCGGGTTCGACCGGGCCCAGGAACTCTACGGCCAGTCCCATCCGGTGGTCCGGTTCCCCTTCGATTTCTCTTGGATGGTGGGTCGGTTTCTGGATCACACAAAGCCGAGTGTGGTGGCCCTTATGGAGCTGGAGGTCTGGCCGAATCTTGCCCAGGAGTGCCAGCGGAGGGGAATTCCCCTCGTCGTCATCAACGGGCGTCTCAGCGACTCCAGCTTCGGCACCTACCGGTGGGCCCGGCGGTGGGTTCGGCCCATGTTCGAGGGGCTGAACGCGGTAGCAGCCCAAACCGAAGAGTACGCCCAACGGTTTCGGGAGCTCGGCACCCCTGCCGATCGGGTCACCGTAACCGACAACATGAAGTGGGATACGGTGGAGATTGGGGACCAGGTCGAGGGGTCTGCCGAGCTAGGTGCGGCCATGGGAATCGACTCTTCTCGCCCATTGGTCGTGGCGGGCTCAACCGGTCCTGGGGAGGAAGAGTTCCTGATTCAGAATCGGCCGGAGGGTGTCCAGTTGATGCTGGTTCCCAGGAAGCCGGAACGTTTCGAGGAGGTGGCACGCCTCGCTCCGGATATGGTTCGGCGTAGCCAGCGGCCGGACGGAACAACAATGGGGGATGGGCCATCGAAGCAACCCGACCTCTTCCTCCTGGACGCCATGGGAGAGCTGACAAAGGCCTACGCCCTGGCGGACGTGGCTATTGTGGGCCGAAGTTTTGTTCCCCTGGGGGGGTCGGATCCCATCGAGCCCATCGCCCTGGGGAAACCGACAGTCATCGGGCCACGGTTCGAAAACTTCCGGGAGGTGGTTACGGCCTTGGAGGAGGAGGGTGGCATTCGGGTAACCGAGAACCCCAAAGCCGTGATCAGAGAGCTTCTGGATTCCGGGGCAGGGGCTCAGGCCATGGCGGATGCGGGGAGGGACGTCATCAGGCGAAGGAAGGGGGCGACGGAGAGACATGCCAAGTTGCTCCTTACGGTTTTGGACAGGACCGGGAGGTTTGAATGACCGAGAAGGACTCAAAGAAGCAAAAGACTAAGAAGAGGCGTCTGCTGCGCCTTTTTGTGCTGGTTCTGGCTGTATACATGGGGGCTGGATACCTGACCACCGCATTCCGGAGGGTGGAGGTTTCGGAAGCCGTGGAGCCCCGACTCTCCCTTCCGAACGCCCCGAGGACCCTCATTTCCGGCGTGTTCTCGGTCCACACCGGACGATCCCACGACGCTCATGGAACGCGGGACCAGGTTGCCGCCGCCGCGGCGAAAGCGGATCTGGACTTCGTGATCATCGGCGACCATCCTCCCGACAAAAGGCGGCCGGACTGGGAGATCTGGGAACCGGAATTCAGAGAAGACGTTTTCATCGACGGGGGTGTGGAGCTAAGGGCGCCAACAGCCGGCAAGGTTCTGGCCATGGGGGTGGATTCCACATTCAAGCGGTGGGAGGGTGGGCTTGGATCCTTCATGGGATTCCTCAACGGCCAACGTGCAGCGGGGATTGTGGTGCATGGTCGGGGGCCCAGAGATAGCGAACGATGGGTCCACAGCCGGGTTCAGGGCGTCCAGGGGTGGGAAGTTTTGGACATCTCGGAGTTCGCCAGTGCCCGGCTCAGAAGTTTCTGGGGCCCCTACCACCTTATCACTACCCTCTTGGGTTACCCGTTCGGACTCGCCGACGAGGCCCTGTTGCACCTCATGCGAGAGGGATTCGACACGCCCACGATAGCGGCATACGACTCACTCCGAGTACGGGGACCCCTCACCGCCACCGCCGGCCTGAATGTCCATCCGAAATTGAGCCTGGGGCCCTTCCTCTTCCCATCGTATGGCCCCTTTTTCAGGACCCTGGTTACTCACATGGCGGTGGAGGTCCCTCTTCCCAGTGAGCCGACCTGGTCCCAGGAGGTCATTGGCGAGGCAATCAAGAGGGGGGAGGTCTTTATCTCTCTCGGTGACCATGAAGCTGCCAGGGCCTTCCGGATGAGGGCCGTCGTCACCGAAGGAGTCGGGGCCCACATGGGAGCTGATGTGGGGGCCCGATCCGGGATCCGGCTTCGGGCGGGCTTCGAAGAGGACCCTGGCCGGAAGGTGGTATACAGGATTGTGGGAAGTGGTCGCGAGAGGGAGTGGGTCCTCGGTCCCGAACTGGAGTGGGAGCCAACTCGACCTGCCCTGTATCGGGTAGAGGTGTATACCTACGCTGCCCGGATCGGATCGGTGTTCTTCAGACTAAAGCCCTGGATTTTCGCCAATCCGGTGGGCCTTCTGGGGGCGGGGTACGCCCCTCGTTAGGGGCGGGGTACGCCCCTCGTTAGGGGCGGAGTACGCCCCTCGTTAGCGAATGAACCGTTTCCAGTAAGCGGTCCGTAGTGACTGTTGGACTTCAGTCATGGAGGGTTTCGTGGCCAAAAACCGAAGGCAACAAGCACCGAGAGACAGGAAAAGAGGAATGAAGATTCCGATGCCGCCCTGTACGCCCAAACCACCGGGCCCACCCCCGCCGGTCCGGCCATCAGCCCCGGAATGCACAACGGGCCCTGATCCGAAAAAGGCTATGGGGAGGATCTTCAAGAAGGGGAAGTAGGACTACCCGGAGGCTGCGGCCTGGCACGGCACCTCCTGATCAACCGTGTTCTTCGGAGCCGGTTCGAATCAATCTTACGTGGGAGGCGCCGAAGAGCTTCTCCAGGGCCTCCAGAGTCTCGGGGCCGGGGTCCGCTCTCATTGTCCGGGATCGCAGGCGGGGGGCGCCTAGTCCGTTCCCCGTTTGCACCAGGACTTCCACGGGAGCCACCCCCGGGTGGGCGACGAGAATCTTCCGGGCCTCGAGGAAAGCACCTTCGTCCGGTGCGGCACCGAACTCCAGCTCGATCTGAATGGCCAGTTTCCCGGAGGCAGGGATGTGTTCCAGGAGTTCCACGCCATCCAGGAAAATCGGTGGGGAATCCTCGTCCCGCTCCCGGCCGCTCACCTTGCCCCGAATCAGGATTACGGAGTCCTGGGTGATGAGCTCCTTGTTCTCCTGCCAGGCGTCCTTGAAAGCCAGGATTGTTGCGGTCCCGGAGAAGTCCTCCACCAGGATCTTGCCCCATTCAGAGCTGTCCTTCCGGGAGATCTGCCTGGCGACCTGGGTCACGACACAGGCCAACTCCACAGGCTGGCCGAGGTAGTTCTTCAGGTTCGCGGAGGTTACCGGGGCGAAGGCCTCCACCACGGATCGGAACCGGTCCAGTGGATGGCCGGAGATGAAGAACCCAAGAGCTTCCTTCTCACGGGTAAGGCGATCCCCCTCCGACCAGATGGGCACCTTGGGCAGGTCGGGATCCGGACGGCGGGTGTTCTCATCCCCGCCGCCGAAGAGGGAGGCCTGTCCAGCTGCCTCCTCCGCCTGCCGGGCTTGGACCTCGGAGTAGGCGACGTCCAGGCCGGCCAGGAGTTGAGCCCTGTGGCCGAATGCGTCCAGGGCTCCGGCTGAAATCAAGGCCTCCGCAGCCCGCTTGTTCAGGAGGCGGAGATCGATCCGTTCCAGGAACTCGAATAAGGATGTGAAGGAACCCTTTTCTTCCCGGGCATGGAGGATGGACTGGACGGCTCCGGCTCCCACGCCTCGAACCGCTCCCAGCCCGAATCGGATCTGGCCCTCATCTACCACTGTGAATTTCCACCCGGACTCATTCACATCAGGGGGGAGAACGTCGAGGGGCTTCTCCACGTTGGGCAGATGGCGGTGTAGCTCCCGGCACTCCCCTATGTATTTGACTACGTCATCGGTCTTGTCCAGGACCGATGAAAGGAGGGCCGCCATAAACTCGGCGGGATAATGGGTCTTGAGCCAAGCAGTGTGATAAGAGAGGAGTGAGTAGGCCGCACTGTGACTTTTGTTGAAGCCGTAACGACCGAAAGTCTCGATCTGGTCGGCCAATTCGGCGGCGGTTCTTGGATCGACACCTCTCTCGACAGCTCTTTCCTTGAATTTCCCAAGCTCTTTTTGAATGAGCTTGGCGATCTTCTTACCCACGGCCTTCCGGAGCACATCGGCTTCGCCCAGGGAGTAGCCCGCCAGGACATTGGCGATTCTCATCACCTGTTCCTGGTAGACGATGATTCCGTAGGTCGGCTCCAGTGTGGCCTTCAGGTCCGGATGGGGGTAGCTGACCTTCTCCTGCCCCAACTTCCGCCGGATGTAGACATCGGTCATCCCTGAATCCAACGGGCCCGGGCGGATCAGAGCGTTGGTCGCCACCAGGTCTTCGAATCGGTCACAGCGCATGGCCCGGAGCTTATCCAGGGCCAACGATGATTCGAACTGGAATATCCCTGAGGTCCCTCCATGGGCCAGCATGGCGTAAACCGCTGGATCTTCCAGGGGTACGTCATCCATGGACCCGTACGTATCTCCGGTCTTGGGATGTTTGAGGGCTCCGACCCTGGCCTCCACGGATTCCACAGCATCGTGGATCACGGTCAGCGTTTTCAGGCCGAGGAAGTCCATCTTCAACATGCCGGCGTCTTCGAGGCAGTTCATGTCGTACTGCGTAACGACTACCGGCTCGTCGCCATTCCGACCGTTGTTTCCTTGAATACAGATCGGCACATAGTCGTCCAGGGGCCCCGGGGCGATGACCACTCCCGCCGCGTGGACGGAGGCGTGGCGGCTCAGACCCTCCAGCGTCATGGAGTAGTCGAAGAGTTGCCGATGGCGCTCATCCAGTTCATAGAGGGCCTTTACCTCCGGGAGCTTCTTTACGGCCTCGTCCACCGTGAAGGCTTTCCCCGGGGCGTTCGGGATGAGCTTGGCGATCTTGTCCGTCTCACCGGGCTCGAAGCCCAGGGTCCTGCCGACGTCCCGAATCACCGCCCGGCTCTTCATGGTGCCGAAAGTGATGATCTGACCCACCGCTTTCCGGCCGTACTTCTGCCGGGTGTACTCGATGACCTCGCCTCGGCGCTCGAAGCAGAAGTCGATGTCGATATCCGGCATCGAGATCCGCTCTGGGTTCAGAAACCGCTCGAAGAGTAGATCGAACTCCAGGGGGTCGATGTTGGTGATCCCCAGGGAGAAGGCCACCAGGGAGCCAGCCGCCGATCCTCGTCCCGGCCCCACAGGGATTCCGTTTCTCCTGGCCCAGTCGATGAAATCCCAGGTGATCAGGAAATAGCCGGCGTATCCGGTCTGGAGAATGACCTCCAGCTCAAAGTCCAGACGCTTCTGGACCTCCTCCGGCAGGGGGTCTCCATATCGGTCTTTCGCTCCCTGAACCGTAAGGAAGACCAGGTAGTCGTTCGGGTCTTCGTACTCTTCGGGGAGAGGAAATTCCGGGAGGTGGATCTGCGTGGGCATATCCAGATCCACCTCATCGGCGATCTTCAGGGTGTTTTCCAGAACTTCCGGGTGCTTCGGGAAGAATGCGCTGATCTCATCCGGGGACTTGAAATAGAGGCCGTCATCGTAGCGCATCCGGTTGGGATCGTTTCGATCCTTTCCGAGGCCGATACAAAGAAGGACGTCGTGGGCTTCGTGGTCCCCTTCCTGAAGGAAATGGGCGTCATTCGTAGCGACGACAGGGAGCCCCATCTCGTCGGAAAGACGGAAAACCCGGGAATTCAGGTCCTTCTGGCCTTCGGAGTTGTGGGCTTGCACCTCCAGGTAGTAGCGGTCCTTGAACACCTCCGCATACCAGCCTGCGGCTTCTCTCGCCCCGTCCCAGTTGTCCGCCAGGAGATGCCGGTTTACCTCCCCAGCCATACATGCAGCGCTGACGATCAGGCCTTTGGAGTAGCGGGCCAGGACCTCCCGGTCGATCCGGGGGCGCATATAGAACCCCTCCGTATACCCGATGGAGGAGAGCTTGACCAGGTTCCGGTACCCCTCAAGGTCCCTCGCCAGGAGAACCAGGTGGTAATAGGCCCGTTCTCCCTGACCCGCTCTGACCCGTTCCGTCCGGTTACCGGGAGCCACGTAGGCTTCCATCCCGACAATGGGCTTGATTCCATTCTTTCGGGCGGTTTTTTGGAAAGTCCAGGCTCCGAAAAGGCAGCCATGGTCGGTTAGGGCCAGCCCCGGCATTTCGAATTCGCAGGCCCGGCGAACCAGGTCCGAAATCCGATTGGCCCCATCCAGAAGGGAGTATTCGGAGTGTGTGTGAAGGTGAACGAAGGACACGGTGCCCTGGTCGGCTTCCTGGGGTTCAGGTGGTCTAGATGTATGCCCTCGGTCGGGGGGACAATCAATTCTATTGAAGGGGTACCGGAGGGTGCAACGGGTGTGGGTTATCCACCTAGGTTTTATGCGGTGTTTTTTTTGTCTCCAGCGCCAATGGCCGACGGCACCCCAAGATCTAGGTCAAAAAACGACCCAAGGACACAATGGATGGTTTAGAAGGCTACACCGATGTCCAAGAGGCGAATGGCGGGGATGACGGATTTCGCGCCTTCGAGATCCAGGCCGAGAAGGCCGGTGGCGCCGATACCCAGGCCGATGAAGAAGGCGTCGCTGGGACCCAGTAACCAGCCATATCCCAGGTCCAATCCGAGGCCCAGCGTTGTCTCGGAGCCACCACCCTTTTCGACGTTGTAGACACCACCTCTTCCCCCAACGTAGAAACCGGTAAAGGCGGCTCCCTGGTGATAATACCGAATGAAGGCATTGATGCCCGCATAGTCGGTGCTGTCCATGTCCAGCCAGCCGGCCACCGCTCCGGCGGTGAAGGTTTCGGACAGCTTCGTTTCGAACTCGGCGTTGAACCATCCCGCCACAAGCATAAGGGGTCCGGCGGAGATCAGGTTGGTGTGGGGGACCGGTTCCCTTATGGGGGCCTGGCCAGCTTCCTGAGCTCCTAGCTGGAAGGGGAGAACAATCAGGGAGAGGAAGACCAGGGCTTCCAGGAAAAACCGAGTCGATTTCATGTTAGTCGCCTTTCTGCATTTCCCGATCAGCATTGGTACCGCACCGGAATGTCTGAAGGATGGTTTCAAGCTGAATGATGTACTCCCACTTGTCCTTCCCCGGAGCGTAAAGCCAAGAGTCCAGGAAGTAGAGGCGGTCTTGGGCCGGGCAGGCCACACTCCAGAACACGAAGGGTCCGGCTGCCGGCCATGGGCTTCCAGGAGGGTTGGCCCAGGCTCCCCGGACCTCAGTGATTTCCATGTTCCCCATGACCATCTCCTGGGTCTGGAGACCTTCAGGATTCACGATCTGCGGGTAGGCGTATCTTTCTTCCGAAACGGCCTCTTTCCAGGCCAGAAGAGAGTCGATGGTGAGGCCCGCCGGAATCGGGGTCCGCCAGGTCACTCCAAACTGCCTGATGAGCTCACCGGGGCTGGGGTTGTCATTCCGGAAGATGTAGAAGGAGTCTTCTTCAACCCATTGGTACACCTCCGGCAAAAGAAGGCTGAACCCGACCGCTTCCTGAAGGCTGTCCGCCAGCTCGTCCTTTACGCCGCTGACAAACATTCTCCTTCTGGCCCCGTCACGAAATTGTTGGTCGATGATGGAGTGGGCCTCCTCCAGCAAACCGAAGACCTGAGGAGGGATGTCCCGAGTAGGGTCCACTATGATCAAGATGAGGTTCTGATTCCTGGCCCAGACGTTCTCCACCTCCACCAGCCCGGGTACGTCGTAGGTCACGTCGTTGTCCAAGGAGGCCAGGGCTTCGGCTATCCAAGGGTCATCCGTAGCACCGATGAGAACCGATTCCTTGAACTTCCGCAGCCGTTCCCACTCGATCCCATAAGGGGCTTGGTAGGTGACCCTGAAGGTCCTTTCCGTCCGGAGGGTGAAGACATCCGGGGAGAGGACGGCGAATACCGAGTCCCGAAGGGAAGGCCATGCTTCCTCTGTGCTCACGATAATGACGGCATTCGGGTCTCCGTATGCCAGCGGTTTATCGCACCCGGAGAAGGAGAGGAGAAGGGTAGCGATAAAGGAACCGAGGATCGCGTTTCTCATGGTCTTTGCCTTTCAAGCCTTCGGGCGACTTGCTTGTCCTGACCTGGTCTCATCCTTGTACATCCCAACAAGGTCGGGAGTTCACTCCTTGCTGACCAGCCCCGGGCATGCATGCTTCCGCGGCGGGGGTGAAACCGGAATGAGGGCCCCCCCGTTCTATTGGTTATGGCCCATTCCTCGGCCGCCTGTTTCCCTGACCGACTTCATTCTATGAACAACTTCCTGAACGATCTGAAGATTGCAGTCCGGATGCTCCTCAAGAGCCCGCTCTTCACTCTGGCAGCTGTGGGCACCCTGGCGCTGGGAATCGGCCTGAACACGGCTGTTTTTTCTGCGGTCTACGAGGTTGTACTCAAGCCCCTTCCAGGGGTTCAGGAGCCTGACAGGTTGGTCCAGGTGTTCAGGAGTTGGCCGGGGATCGAGTATGGTTCCAACTCCATTCCCCACTACTTCGACCTTCGGGACCGAAGCGAGGATTTCTTCAGCGGGGTCGCGGCCTGGAGCATGAACCCGGCCAGCGTCAGCGCCGAGGGCCAGAGTGAGATCCGGCTGGGGAAAATGGTATCGGCGAACTACTTCCGGGTCATGGGGGTGAACGCCCAGCTAGGAAGGGTCTTTATTCCGGAAGAGGAGGGTCGGGCCCGGGGTGCCAGCCCGGTGGCTCTGATCAGCCAGCAGTTCTGGCAAACCCGCTACGGCGGCGACGTGGATGTGCTAGGCCGCTCCGTCCTCATCAATGGACATCCTTACGAGATCATCGGGGTCCTGCCTGCGGAGTTCCGGGGAGTGATCCCCATCCTTCAGGCCGACGTGTGGGTTCCCCTGATGATGCAGATGGAGTTCATGCCGGGTCGAAACCGCTTCGAATCGCGAGGGAATAACTTCCAGCAGGTCATCGCTCGACTCCAACCGGGTGTAACCCCCGAGCTGGCCCAGGAGGGCCTGGACGGCCTCACCCTCCAACTCCGGGAGGAGATGCCCGAAGACTACACCGAGCCGGAGATGATGCTGGTTCCCCAGTCGGAGGTGGCCATCGCCCCGGAGATGAGAGGGGCGGCAGTCGGGATGTCTGGAGTGATCATGGGGGTGGTGGGACTCCTTCTCCTTATCGCCTGCGTCAATGTGGCCAATCTTTTCCTGGCCAGGGCTCAGGATCGGAAGAAGGAGATGGGGGTGCGCTTGAGCCTTGGGGCCAGCCGCCGCCGGGTGGTGACTCAGCTTCTTACAGAAAGCATCCTCTTTTCCGTGGTGGCTGGGGCTGCGGGATTGGTTCTCGCTTTCGTAGCTGTCCGGGGAGCAAGTCGAATCACCCTGCCCATCGATATTCCCCACTCCTTCGATCTGGCCATCAACCTCCCTGTCTTGATCTTCTCAATCGCAGTTACCCTCATTGCGGGGGTAATATTTGGGCTGGCTCCGGCTATCCAGGCTTCCCGCCCAGATCTGGTGACGGCCCTCAAGGGTGAGATTTCCGCTGAGGGAGTGAGGGGCTCCCGGACCAGCCGTTTCCTGGTGGTAGGGCAGATGGCACTCTCTCTGGTACTCCTCATCAGTGCCGGGCTTTTCATCCAGAATCTTGCGGCATCCACCGCTCTGGATAAGGGCTTCAACGCCGAGAACATGGTCTTGGCGGCGTTGGACCCGAGCCTACAGGGTTATGAAAGAGAGCAGACCGAGCAGTTCTACCGGGATCTCATCGAGCGGGTGGAGGCATACCCCGGCGTTTCCACTGCGGCCATGGGGGAGTCGGTCCCACTCAGCTTTTCCAGCAGTGACACCAGCGTGGAGATCCCCGGCTACGATCCATCACCTGAAGAACGAATGAGCATTCGCTACAACCGTGTGAGCGCAGGGTATTTCGAGGCCATGGGTATCCCTGTGAGAGGGCGCGAGTTCGACGAGACGGACAGGTCCGACGGCCAAGGGTCCATCATCGTCAATCAACACTTCGCCGATCGTTTCTGGCCGGGGGAAGAGGCCATTGGGAAGCAAGTGAATTCCAACGGGATGGAGCGCACCGTGGTGGGGGTGGTGCCCACTGGGAAATACGGGACGCTGGCAGAGGCACCCATGGACCACCAGTACTTCCCCCTGTCCCAGTCATTCAGTGGGGGAGGATACCTGCATGTCCGGACCGCGGGTGATCCAGAAGCCATGATCCAGCCCCTCCGGGACATCGTGCGGGGGCTCGATCCTGATCTCCCCATCTTCGACGTGAAGACCATGAACACCCACCTGGGTATCGCCCTCATGCCGGCTCGGCTGGCTGGGATCGTCCTGGGGGCTTTCGGGGTGCTCGGCCTTCTCCTGGCAGCCGTGGGGATCTACGGTGTCATGGCCTACTCGGTGGCTCAACGCACACGGGAAATCGGAATCCGGGTGGCCATCGGAGCCAACCAGGGTGATGTGACCGGGATGGTCGTTCGCCAGGGTCTCCGATTGGTGCTGATTGGGGGTGGCGTCGGGTTGCTGGCTGCTCTGGGGGCGAGCCAACTCATCAAGAGCCTCCTCTTGTCTGGAAGGGGCGTCGACCCGGTGAGCTTCGTGGGGGTGCCTCTAATTCTCGGGGCGGTGGCCCTTCTGGCCACGTATCTCCCGGCCAGGAAAGCAGCCCGGGTGGACCCGGTCAGGGCTTTAAAATACGAGTGATCTGAGTCGCCACCCGACTAAAAGTGGTAGGCCAGTCCAGCAGAGAACTCGTTGAATCGGGCGGTCCCGCAGAATGGGTCATAGACCGATTCGTACGAAACGCACGCTTTGAAGTCCACCCATAGTCCGGTGGCGGACCCCACCAAACTCAGAGGCACGGTTGGGAAGGGAGTCAACGACAGGGAAACCAGGGCCTGGTATCCCAACTGCCCGGTGTTCGGCACTTCCAGATTGGCTATGCGGCCCGACTCACCCAAACTGGTTGCGTCCAGGGAACTGAAGCTGACTCCTCCCCCAGCTCCTACCTGGAGAATTTCCCACAGGTGGATCGAAGGGAGAAAGGACAGCTTGATGCTCCCCATGGCGCTCTCGGTGTGTACCGTCTCGATCCAACAAGACAGATTCGGAGCATAGCGGATACAAACCTCTCCATCTGCCTCGGTATCCTGGGAAACCCGGTCGTAGGAGAGATGGAGGTTGAGCCATTCAAAGAGGGGGAGGGATACAAAAAGCTCATACCCGTTCGGTTCGGAAAGAACCGGATGCTCCGAGCTGCCAAAGATGAAGGCGGCGCCCGCTTCCTGGCCGTCCAATTGCGAAAAACCGCCGAAGACGAGGGTGCCGAAGACAAGAGAGGAGCAGATCTTCAGGGAGGAATATGTATTGGCCATCTTGGAACTCATGGTGAGTTGATCCGAAGCGGAAGGTGTTTTTTTGCCTTTCTCGGCGACCAAGTGTACTACTCCGGGAGAGCTTCAACTAGGGCTGACAATGCCACACCCATCTGGAGGGACAATGAAGGGGAGATTCCCGCTGCTACTGACGGCCTTGACCCTCCTCGGGCAAGGTTCAGCCGGTGGCCAGGTTTTGGGCGGCAGGGTGATCGACGAAGAGTCGGGTACCCCCCTGCCATCGGCCTCGGTGAGGCTCACTCATATGGTGACAGGTTCCATGTGGTCCGAGCTCACAAACGAAGGTGGATTGTTCCAATTCCAGGTCGACTCCGAGGGCCCCTTCGTCCTTGATGTTTTCGCCCTTGGGTTCCTATCCCATGTGGACACTCTGAGGGTGCCGCCGAACGAGGAAGCTGTCTCCCTAGAGATCCGGCTTGGGATCGATGCGATTCCCCTCGAGGGGCTGGTGGTGACGGCCAGTCGCTCGCCCTGGTGGGAGGTGACCCAGCCACGGATGGTCTGGGACTATCACCAGAGGAAGGACCACCATGAGAAACTCGGCTTGGGGCTCTTCTATGACCAGGACCAGTTGGAGATGATGTTCGCTGCCGGGCCCCTCTCCCAATTCTCGGAGATATGGCCACCTCGGGCGGAGGCAGCAAGCGTGAGTCTGATGGGGCGGCCCTGCGAGTACACCTACTACGTGGACGGCCTCATCTGGAACGCAGGCCTGGATGAGATCCCCTTCAGAACCTCCGACCTATATTCCGTCGAAATCTACCGTGGGCCTTCCGAGATCCCGGGAGAATTCTCGGGCAGCAACTCCCGTTGCGGCGTCATGGTTTTCTGGACCTGGAGAAGCTCCAGAATCGGGTGACCCCGAGCCAGCCTCATTTGAGTGTGAAGCGGGCTTCCAGTGCTGCAGCGTCAGGGGTCCCGTCCCGGTTGAAGTCGAAGAATGCTCCCTCCGGGACATCCAGGAAGAGTTGGTTCCCCTCTCGGGTCAGCGTTCCGACGAGGGTGCCATACGGGCCCTGAGCGAAGGCCAGGGTCACGCTGGCGCTGGTGACGGATGTGGACTCCTGGACGGACAGGGTGCCTGCGACCGGGATGTTTTCCATGGTCCCGGCCTGGTTCGGATAGATGGTGTAGCCGGAGAAGCTTCCGTTCTCCTCGAGATCGAAGGAAAGGGCTCCGTCAGAGCTGATGAGCTCGGCTTGCCAAACGATGGCGTTGGGAGAATTCCACTTCACCCAGCTCGCAGTCCAGGTTCCAGCCAGATTCGCCGGACCCATGACGTCGGCCGGGAAGTCGCAGACGATGAGGCTGGAGTCGGCGAGGATCTCGCCTGAAGAATGGCGCGCACTGAGGATCAGCTTCAGGTCATAAGGATCCGTACCTGAAGCCGACCGGACGAAGCTCTGCTTCTGGTTCCTCCCGATGGTCCCATCTTCGAAACGGTCCAGGAGCTCGGCGGCAGAGAGGTTGAATGTGTGGATCACCGAATCGTTCACGATCCACTTTAGCTTTCCGCCGAGCCAATCTGCGTACTCTCCCTTTTCGCCTCCCTCCGTCTTGGCGACGCACTTGTATTCGCATATGTAGGGTTGTTCGTCGGTCAGGTCTATTTCGGCGGAACGGAGGGTCGTGGTGACGGTCAGAGTGTAGGGACCGGAGGGGCCGGTGGGATCGTCCCCGCAGGCGATCAGGAAGATGAAGAAAAGGGCCGAACCGCCGATGATCTTTCGCATTTCCACCTCTCGAATATTGCGAACCAAGAGGGGAGGATCCCCCCAACCATCCCAGGTCACAATGAGTTCTTCTACACTATGAGGCCCTCAACTTCCCTTTCGTTGAGATTTCGCGCAACAGTTGGGGTGATTTTTTGGCCGACCCGTCAGTCGGACTTCAGAGCCTGGACAGGATTGACGCGACTTGCCCGTCGGGCCGGGACAAGGGCCGCCACGAAGGCCACGCCCCCAAGAATCAGAGGCACAGCCAGGAAAGTGACTGGGTCCAGGGCTCCAACTCCGTAGAGAAAACCTCGGACGGCCTGTGCCAGGCCGAGGCTCAGGATCACCCCGATGATCGTCCCCACCAGGACCAGGCTCATAGCTCCTTTGAGGACCATGGCAATGACCTTTCCTGCATCGGCTCCCAAGGAAAGGCGGATCCCCATCTCCCGGGTTCGGCGGGATACGGAGAAGGCCACGGTGCCGTAGAGGCCCGTGCAGGCCAGGATGAGGGCCAGAGCTCCGAAAACGCCGAGGAGGAGGGCCGCCATCTTCGGCGGGAAGAGGGCGATGGACAGGTGATCCGATATGGTTTTGGCTTCCATGATCACCAGCCGTGTATCGAGTTCCCTGGTAATTCGCTGAAGCTCAGCCACGATCTGGGGTTCCGGCAGGGTCCCCGTGGCTACGATCTGGGAGCCCAGTTCCCTGGTGCCCTGTTCCTTCGAGACATAGACATAGGGACGATAATCCTCCCCCAGTGTCCAAACCTTCGTGTCCTCCGCCACCCCGACGATTCGGTAGGGGCGTTCGTTTGCGGGGGTGATGAGCTCCCGCCCAAGGGGGCTCTCGCCAGGCCAGTATTCCCGAGCTGCCGTCTCGCTGATGACCGCGACGAATTCCGAGCCAGGCCGGTCTTGTTCATCGAACCCTCTTCCAGAAACCACCGGAATTCCCATGGTCTCGAAGTAGGTCCGGGAGGCCATGTTGTAGGCGATCTCGTGATGCTCTTCACCGGCGGGGGGCTCAACCCCGGGAATGTCGAAGTTTCGGGTTTGAAAGGCGATCCCGAGGGGTAGTATCTCCGCTGACCCGACCTTCTCGATGCCAGGGACGGCCAGCGTCCTTTCTTCTATCGTCTGGGAAAGCTGGGCGAACTCCTCGGCCTCCATGCCGTCCCCGAAGGCCATCACCCAGACGGTTCCCCCCTCCCGGATGTCAAATCCCAGATCGATGCCATGGGCACCCTGGAGGCTTCGGAGGAAGAGTCCGGCCCCAAGGAGGAGGACCATTGAAATGGCCACCTGGGTCACCACGAGGACGTTCCTGAGGCTGAATCGCTTCTGTCGCCCGGATAGACCACCGGACTCGTCCTTGAGTGTTGGAGCCAGGTCGGGTTTGGTGGATTGTAGGGCCGGGACCAGGCCGAAGAAGAGACCTGCCGCGGTCGCTATTCCCATGGTGAAGAGGAGGACTGTCCCGTCCAGGCCAACGTCCAGATTGATGGGTATTGGGATAGGAGGCTGAAAGGCCATGAGGGCCCGGAGGACCCACCCGGCTACGATCAGGCCGGCGACTCCACCCAAAGCGCCGAGCAATAGAGTCTCGGTGAGAAGTTGCCGAATGAGAGCCCATCGGGTCGCGCCCATGGCCAAACGAAGGGCGATCTCCTTTTTCCGATCCGAAGCCCGGGCCAGAAGGAACCCCGCCAGGTTCGTGCAGGCCACCAGCAAGACCAACCCCACCACGGTAAGGAGCATGAGGGCTACGGCCTTCAGGTATGGGTCCACAAAGGGATGAATGGAAACCTCACCGGTAGGCAGGAGGTTGAACTCCCGCCCCTCCCAGGCGTCGGGGTAGGCCTCCCGCTGACGGGCTGAGAGAGTGGCAAGAGCCGCCCGGGCCTGCTCGACGGTTACCCCATTGGCCAAGCGCGCCTTGATGAAGGTGCTCCTTGAGGTTCTTTCCGTGAGGTGGTTGGAGGTACCCTCGAAGTTCAGGGCCTGGGACATCATGAAGGGCACGAACATGTCCATGGCGAGCCCAGGTGCGGTGAAGCCGGGTACGTCCTCAGGAGCCACACCCACCACCGTGTATTGGCGGCCTCCCAGTCGAAGGCTCTGACCCACGACGGCCGGATCCCCGCCATACTTCTGTTGCCAGAAGTCATAGCCCAGCACTACCACCGGGTGGGTGCCGATGGTCTGACCTTCTTCGTGCACAAAAAACCGGCCAACCTCGGGCTCGATTCCCAGGACGGAGAAGAGGTTCCAGGATACAGTCTCACCCCATATGGGCTCCGTGGTCGTTTCCGTTTCCAGCCGGGAGAAGAACGCTTCGAAGCCGGCCACCCCCTGGAAAACGTCGGTTTGTTCCCTCAGGTTCACGAGGTCGGGATAGGTGGAAACGCTGTAGGGGTATCCTGGCTCATCCCCGTTGGCCTCCTCACTGGTGTAGAGCTCCACCAGCTCCTCGGGGGCCCTCATGGGCACACCGGACAGAAGGAGGGCGTTCACCAGGCTGAAGATGGCGGTGTTAGCGCCGATGCCCAGGGCCAGCGAAAGGACGGCGATGGCGGTGAATCCCGGGGTTTTGGCCATGCGGCGGATGGCGAAGCGAACGTCCCGGGCGAAAGTGTCGAAGCGATCCATCCATCTTACCTTTCGTTCTCGTGCGGTAGCCTCTTGGCGGGCTTCATTCTGAAAGCGAGTGCGATTGCCGAAGAGCCGACGGGCTTCGTCTCGGGCCCGGGCCTCAGGGACTCCCTTGGCCATGAGAGCCTCGGCTTCCATCTCGATGTGAGCTTCCATCTCTTCCCGGACGTCCCGATCTGGGTCCGGACGATAGTCGCCTGCCCTGAAGGTCGGTTTCATGGTCTACCTCCCTGAAGGCCTGAGAACGGCGTAAACGGCCTGGGCATGCTCCTCCCACCGGGCTGATTCTTTCTGGAGAGCCTGCTTTCCCTTCTCGGTGAGGGAGTAAAAACGGGCTCTTCTCCCTGTTTCAGTCTCTCCCCACTCTCCCATGATCCAGCCCCTTCGATTCAAACGATGGAGGGCGGGATAGAGTGCCCCTTGCTCCACATCCAACACCCCCTCGGTCCGGTCCCGGATGCTGCGAGCAATGCCGTAGCCGTGGACGAGGCTGTTTTCCAGCGTGCGGAGAATAAGAAGCTCGAGAGTGCCTGTGAAAAGATCGCCAGCCATGGAAGGATCTCTGATCTGAGGATTTCCGCGGGAGTTGGCCGGGAGTGATTTCCCTGGCCCCCCCCCAAGGGACACCTAAGTCTCTTAGGCGTCCTACGGGGGGGAGTCGGGAGAGGTTTCAGGGGAGGTCTATAGCCGTCTCCCCTGGGCTTCGACGATGGGCCTCAGGCCAGCGACCAGGCGAAGAAGATCGTCTGGAGATAACGCCTGTTCGGCGTCACAGAGCGCCTCTGAGGGGACGGGGTGGGCTTCCACGATGAGTCCGTCGGCCCCCACCGCCGCCGCCGCGTGGGCCAGGGGGATGACGAGCTCCCGCCGGCCTGCGGCATGGGAAGGGTCGACGATCACGGGGAGGTGGGTGAGTTCCTTCAGGACCGGAACGGAAGAGACATCCAGGGTGCTCCGGGTAGCCGTCTCGAATGTCCGGATTCCCCGTTCACAGAGAACCACCTGGTGGTTTCCGCCAGCCAGGATGTACTCGGCGGCCTGGAGCAGTTCCTTTACGGTGGCGCTCATCCCACGCTTGAGGAGGATGGGCTGCCTCAGGCGGCCAAGAACCTTCAGGAGCTCGAAGTTCTGCATGTTCCGAGCCCCAACCTGGATCATATCCGCCGCCTCGGCGACCATGGGCACGTCTTCTACCCGCAGGCACTCGGTGACCACCGGGAGGCCGAAGGTTCGCCCGGCCTCGGCCAGGTAGTCCAGGCCTTCCTTTCCAAGTCCTTGGAAGGAGTAGGGGGAGCTTCTGGGCTTGAAGGCTCCTCCTCGCAGGACCAGAGCCCCGGCCTCTGCCACCAATTCGGCCGACTTCATGATCTGGCTCTGGCTTTCCACGGCACAGGGGCCGGCGATCAAGGTGAAGCGGTCTCCTCCGATTTCGGCCTCCCCAACTCTGACCACCGACCTTCTACCACTCTCCGGCAGGCTGGAGAGCTGATCAGAGGCTACTGGGGTGGGGCAGGCGACGCTGGCCTTTGTCGCTGCTTTCGACCCACCGGTTGTGCCCGACTCCCCGGCGGGGGCGATCAGCTCTCCGGTTTCCCCAACGAGCCTCCTTGGGGGCAGGGCGAGGGTCGGTTCTCCCCTTGTCCGGGAAGGGTAGCAGCCGAGGACCCTCAGGCTGCCCGTGAATTCCCGCATGGCATCCAATGCCGTTCGCATGCGTTCGTCCTGAACGTTCCCTTCTACGTCGATATAGAAGAGATACTCCCAGGGCCGTTGGGGCAGAGGTCGACTCTCCAACTTGCTGAGGTTCAAACCCTCCCTGGCGAAGGCCTGGAGGCACTCGGCCAGGGCACCGTGGTGGTGGTTCACTGTGAGGAGGAGTGAGGTTTTTGCCGGGATGCGGGAATCCACCTCCTCAGCTGACCGGGATAGCAGGACATACCGGGTCCGGTTGTCCTTATGGTCCGACACCTCCTCGGTCAGGATCTCGAGGCCGGCCATGCGGGCAGCGTCGGGAGAGCAAATGGCTCCGACGGTGGGGTCCCCGCCCTCTACAACGGATGCGGCCGCCGCTGCGGAGGCATACCAGCTCTCGGCCTTCGTACCTACCAGGCTTCGGAAGAATCGCTGACATTGCTGGAACGCATCAGGGTCTGACCGTACTGCAACGAGAGCCTCCACCCTGGTCCCGGGAAGTGCGGCGAGACAATGCTGCACCGGCCATACTTCCTCATCCACCAGAAAGACGCCCCGGTTGGTGATCTCTCGGTAGACCTCGTGGATACTCCCTGACACGGTGTTCTCGATGGGCAGAAGGAGGTAGTCGATCTCTTCACCTTCCAGGGCGTCCAGGGCACCGGAAAAGGTCTCGAAGGGCGTTTTGTCCGACGGGCCGTCGGTTCTGGGCTGGAGCAGCTTATCGGTAGCCAGCTCCGCGTAGGATCCTACTGCCCCATGGTACCCGACCCGAAACCGGGGCGCCTCGGGGTGAGCGGAGGGTCTCAGGTGCCTCTCTTGATCCCGCCGGGAATGGGAGAGGATCTCCCTGAGGAGTCGACCGAGGAAGAACCCGGGGAGTCCGGCCTTTTCTCCTTCGGCGGTCCAGAAAGCGAAGAGGTCGTGTTCCCGAGTCGGATCGTGAATGGGTGCGTGCTCGTCTTGCCCCTTGAAGGCTCCGATGGTCCGGACCGCTTCCATTCTTCGACCTAGAAGAGAGATGAGCTCTTTATCGATCTCGTCGATGGTGTTTCGGTGGGTGTTCAGGGGACTCACTGTGTTGCTCCTGTGGAATTTGGACCGCCCCAAAAAGAAAAAGGCCCCGCCGGTTGATCCGGCGGGGCCTTTTGTTCTTATCGTTCAGGAATCTAGGAACAAGGGCTCACCCCGCCGTCTCGGAAGACGCCGATAAAGGCCATAAAGCCAAAAAACGAGGTGGCAGCTTGTCTCTTCATTCCGTCCTGTTCGCGCTGATTCAGGTCATCGCACCAGACCAAACCTAGTCAAAACTCCCCTACTCCCGGTAGTGGCACCCCATGCTTGCTTTGTTTTCCCAGGCCGCCATGGTCACGATGGTGGCCGTTCGAACCGCATTCCGGAGCCCGATCAGGCCGTCGGTGATTTGGGCGATTCGGTAAAACCGCTCGGTTTCGGTCTCCAGAGCCCTTAGTTCCCGAATCGCCCTACTGAGGCGGTTCGTGGTTCTGACAAGCCCGACATAGTTCCACATGATGTGCTTGATGCTGGACAGGTCCTGGCTGATAAGGGCCGGATCCGGCGGCTCACTTCCATAGTCCTCCCAGGGGGGGATGTCGCCGGCGACCGCAGGAAGATGTGCAGGAAGGGATTGAATAATGTCCTCGGCGGCCCGTCTCCCCCACACCAACCCTTCCAGAAGTGAGGTGCTGGCCAGGCGATTGGCACCGTGGAGGCCGGTGCATGACACTTCCCCAACAGCATAGAGATCGCTAACCGTGGTTCTCCCCCATTCGTCGGCCCACACGCCGCCGCAGAAGTAGTGGGCTGCGGGCACGACCGGAACCAGCTCCGTGCTGATGTCCACCCCGTATTCGAGACCCGTGCGATGGATGTTGGGGAAATGCTCTCTGATGGTATTGGCCGGGATGTAGGATCGCAGATCCAGATAGACGTGGGGCATGTCCGTTTTGAGCATCTCGTCATGGATGCTCCGGGACACCACGTCCCTTGGCGCCAGGTCCTTCCAGTCGGGGCTGTATTCCTGCATGAAGGGTTCGCCATTTGCGCGAACGAGTCTCGCGCCGGCACCCCGGACGGCCTCGGAGATCAATGCGTTCGGTTCATGCGGATGGTAGAAGGTGGTGGGATGGAACTGGACAAACTCGTTGTTGATGACCCTGGCTCCGGCCCTGTAGGCCATGGCAAGGCCGTCTCCCCGGGATGCCGCCGGATTGGTGGTCCGCAGGAAAATCTGCCCCAGGCCCCCCGTTGCCAGTATGGTCTTCTTTGCGATGAACCGGACCACCCGGCCTTCCTGTTGGTCCAGGGCATAGGCCCCAAGGCAGGAAAGAGGCTCGTAGACGGCCAACCGATTTCCGGCATGGTGGGAGGGCGTCAGGAGATCGATAGCCGTGTGTCCCCCCAGGAGGTTGATGTTGGGATGACTGGTCATCCTCTCCTGGAAGGCCAACTGGACGGACTTCCCGGTGGCGTCGGCAGCATGGACGATCCGAGCTACCGAGTGGCTTCCCTCTTTGACCAGGGAGAGTGATCCGTCATCCGTCCGGTCGAAGCCGACCGCGGTTTTCCCGATGAGGATCTCATCCAGGAGCCGGGGCCCGTTTTCCGCTAGGATCTTCACGGCTTCAGGTTTACAGTGGCCCGCCCCGGCCAGGTTGATGTCCTGGGCCAAAAGCTCCGGGGAATCGCCAGGGCCCTCGTAGACGATCCCTCCCTGAGCCCAGTAGGTGTTGGACACCTTGGGGTCGTCAGCCAAGGAAAGCACCGTGACCTCCAGGCCAGCGTCGGCCAGCTCCAGCGCCGCCGTGGCACCCGCGATGCCCGAGCCGATGATCAGGACATCGGATTCAAGTCTCTCCATGGTTCCTTTGATCCGTGCTTATGGGTTCAGGTCCGGGCGCCACCAGAAACGATCTTCGGATACCTGTCCTTCGGAGTCGAAGATCACCCCCTCCTCTTCCAGCCTTGCTCGCTGAAGGGGGCCGGTGCCGGTGGGCAGCTTCATGGTGGACAGCGCCCCCTCACGATTTACCACTCTCCACCAGGGAAGGTCCGAATCCGGTCCGAGTCCATTCAGGATCCATCCCACGCCTCTGGCTGCTCTGGGTTGACCAGCCATGGCGGCGACGGCGCCATAGCTCGTTACACACCCTTCCGGAATCTGGGCAACGATCCGGTGTACCGATTCTTGGAAGGGTGACATGTCGGCTGAGGTGGTTTGGTGGGGACGCTGGTTTATCTTCTTACCTAACTTAACGACAATGCGCTTTCTAGCGACAACGCCCCAAGCTAGCGGCAAAACCCCAAACGTCCCGTCACGGAGAGGGTGAATGACCAAGGGCCAAGACTGTTCCCACGGGCACTCCAGCGCTCACGGGCACCACGGCGCCCACGAGCACCCCAGCTTTCACGGGCACGCCCACTCGGACGTTTCGGATCAGGGGCCGATCCATGACCATTTCCACGGGACTCCGGGACACCGAAAAACTCAGCGCCAGAAGATGCTCTGGGTCCTGGGGATTACCGCTGCTTTCATGGTTGCAGAGGTGGTCGGCGGAGTCCTCTCCAACTCCCTGGCACTTCTGGCCGACGCCGGCCACATGTTTACGGACGTGGCTGCCCTGGCCCTCTCTCTTGTGGCCATGCGTTTGGCCCAGAGGCCGCCCAGTCCAACCAAGACTTATGGATATGTCCGCCTGGAGATCCTCGCTGCCCTGATCAACGGGGCGGCCCTTCTCCTTATCTCAGCTTTCATCATCAAGGAAGCATTGGAGCGGTTCTCTTCGCCCCCGGAGGTGAATGGCCCTCTCCTGATGGGGGTTGCCGGAGTGGGGCTGGTGGTGAATGTGGTTGCGGCCCTCCTTCTCCGTCGGCATGCGAATGAAAATCTGAACGTTCGGGGCGCCTACCTACACGTTCTCGGGGACCTCCTTGGCTCGGTGGGGGCCATCATCGCTGGAGTCCTGATTCTCACTACGGGCTGGATGCTGGCGGACCCCATCATCTCCATCGTAATCGCCTGCCTGATCCTGGTAGGCGCATGGCGTTTGGTCCGTGAGGCCACCGACGTACTGTTGGAGGGAGCCCCCCGTGGTTTGGACGTGGAAGGGCTCGTCGATGACATCCGGAAGATCGAAGGTCTCGAAGAAGTTCACGATGTTCACGTGTGGACGTTGACCAGCGGATTCGTGGCCATGAGCGGCCACGGGGTCATTGATGACCTGAGCATGCACAGAAGAATACTGGACGAGATCAACTCGATGTTGAATGATAAGGGGATCTCTCACATCACTTTTCAACTCGAGCCCAGGCCTCTGCACCAGATTGGGGACGAGTCGGGAACGGCAGGATAGCCGCAGGTGAGCTGCGGGAGAGCCGCAGAATAGCCGTAGCGGCGGTGTCGGAATAGCCGCAGTGGCGGTGTCGGAGTAGCCGCAGTGGCGGTGTTGGAGTAGCCGCAGTGGCGGTGTTGGAGTAGCCGCAGTGGCGGTGTTGGACCGACCGAAGAATGTGGGGCAAAGGGAGAGACCTTCGGAAAAGGAGGGTTTTTATGATCCGGTTTCTGGAAATCAGGACGACCCGTCGGGAAGAGATGGTGAACATTCAAACTCAGGTTCGGGATGCCGTCCGTGCCTCGGGCCTCAATGAAGGGGTGGTTCATCTCTGGTCCCTCCACACTACATGCGCTCTCACGGTGAACGAAAACGCGGATCCCGACGTGGCTAGGGACCTGGTCTGGAAAATGGGCGATCTAGTTCCCCACGAAGAATCCAAATACATGCATCGAGAAGGGAACAGCGACTCCCACGTCAAGACCAGCCTGTTCGGTCCCGGCCTGAGTCTTCTCATTCATAAGGGGGACCTGATTCTGGGAACCTGGCAGGGGGTTTTTCTGGCGGAGTGGGACGGCCCAAGAAACCGTCAGGTGGCCCTCAGGCTTTCTTCTTGACAACCTGTGGGGGCGTTTTATAATCGGCGAATAGAGGTCTTTTCGTCGGCCAGAGCTTTGTACCTGAACCCGGATTGGAGGAGAGAAAGATGCGGCACGGTTGGACCTTGGCGGATGGAGAATTCCTGCCTTTGCCGATGGCGCTCGCTTTTAGCGATGATGACGATGGATTGGACGAGGATTGGGACGAGGACGAGGATCTAGATGAGGACGGGGATCTCGATGAGGATTGGGATGACGAGGATGACGAGTGGGATGAGTCGGATGGAAGAGTTTGAGGATGATGATGACGAGTTCCTCGGGAGGAGAGCCCGCCCGCCGAAGTGGAACTGAATTGAGCTGACGCGGGGGTCCAGCATAGAAGGATGGCGCGAGGGTGCCGCCCCGATCCCCGTGAGGTCCAATCGTCACCCTCAAATGGCCACCCTCGAATCGTCACCCTGAATCC
>CAYOVN010000009.1:0-44653 GCA_964407425.1 uncultured Gemmatimonadaceae bacterium | reverse complement strand
TGAGGCCTGTGATCTTGGCTGGGGAGCCGGGGTACCCGCCCGCCTCTGGATCAAAGGTGGAAAGGGGAAGAAGAACCCGGCGGTCAACTGCGGATTGGGCTACTTCAAGGAGTTTTCGGTAGCTGTCGTTGAATTTGAAAGCCCGGAATCTCGAGACTCTATGGCCTGTTACTGCTGCGACGCTCTCCTGGAGGAGAGCGGAGGCCGACGAACCGTTCATCCTGAAGTTCAGATCGAAGACCAGGGCACGGCCATCTTCGGTCTCGGCGACGTCGATCCCAACCATCCCACGATACCCTAGGGCTGAAGCGCGGGAAGCCGCTTCCTGGCCAGCCGCGACAGCGTCCTGTGGCGCCTCTGCTCCGGACCCCATCCAGTTTCCCTTGTATTTCCCTTCCGCGTCGCTCACCTGTTCCGTGTCTCCGATGTGCTCCACGGCGCCGTCGGGCCACACCACAAAGGCCAGGCAAAAGTTCCTCTGGATGTCCAAGAACTCTTCCCATACCAGCGTAGGGGTCGATCGGAAGGTGTCTGCTGCCTTGATGAGGTCTTCCGGGTCCCGGCAGATGCAAACGTCCACGCCACCCCCACTTGATTCGTCGGTTGCGGCCTTCAGCACAAACGGCCACGCCGCGGGGGCTTCGGAGAAGGCGGCCGCCTCCTCCGAGTCCAGGAGTTTCCGCTCTGCTTGGTGTTCCCGAGGTACCAGCGCAGCCAGGTTCGCTTTGTTGTTTACGTATGACAGGACCTTGGGATCCACCCAATAGTGGGCTGGGTCAATGTCCTCGGGGGTATGAACGAACTGAACCACCAGGTGCGACCCGCTTGATGCAAGGGATCGAAGCAACTCCAGATACTCCGCCTCGGACTCAAACGGGAGAAGCTTCGTTCCGACCTCGACCCCGGAACTCCGCGACAGGTCGAGGCCCAGGGTTGTCATGGCTCCCCGCTGGCAAACCAAAGGCATCTCTCCGAGAATACTGATCGGCGCTCCCGTTGCCCCGTCCATGCCGGCACGATCCTTGGGAAGCCAGGCGTTCATCTTGTCGGAAGCCCGCGGGCAATATACGTGACCAGGGCCGTAGATTTCCGCCATGGTATACTTGGGCCGGATGGGGCCGGGTATGCTCATATTCTCCTCACCTGACGATCTCGACCGGGCTATTCTGACCCGAGAATTCTCCCCTGCTCTTTTGCCCGTTCTTCAAAACCGCGTTGCCACTCGGACCGATGAGTTGCGGGCGTTACCTCCACAGCCGTGACCTTGTACTCCGGGCAGCTGGTGGCCCAGTCGCTGTATTCGGTCGTGACAACGTTCGCACCGGTCTCAGGGTTGTGGAACGTGGTGTATACGACTCCCGGTTGGACCCTCTCGGTGATGGTTGCCTTCAGGGTGATGTCCCCTTTTCTGCTCGCCAGGGACACTCGGTCTCCCTCCCGAACGCCTCTGACCTCGGCATCGCTGGGATGGATCTCCAGGAGGTCTTCCGGATGCCAGATGTTGTTTTCGGTGCGGCGGGTCTGGGCGCCCACGTTGTACTGGGAAAGGATCCGGCCCGTCGTGAGCAACAGGGGGAATTTCCGGTTGGCCCGTTCCTCGGTGGGGACGTATTCAGTTTCGATGAACAGGCCCTTCCCACGGACGAACTCATTGATATGCATGATGGGGGTGCCCTGGGGGGCCGCTTCGTTACAGGGCCACTGCACGCTACCGACCTCATCCAGGAGCTTGAAGCTGACGTTCTTGAAGGTAGGGGTCAGCTCGGCAATCTCATCCATGATCTCCGCCGACGTGCTGTAGTTCATGTCGTAGCCAAGAGCCTGGGCGAGATCCTGGGTGATCTGCCATTCGGCCTTCCCTTGTCGTGCCTTGGTGGCTGGTCGGACCCGATTGATTCTCCGTTCAGCGTTGGTGAAGGTGCCATCCTTTTCGAGGAACGATGTGCCCGGCAGGAAAACATGGGCGAACTTCGCCGTTTCGTTGAGGAAGAGGTCCTGCACCACTATGCACTCCATGTTGCTCAGTGCCGCCTCAACATGATGGGTATCCGGGTCGGATTGGGCGATGTCCTCGCCCTGGATGTACATGCCCTTGAACAGATCGGCACAGGCAGCATCGAACATGTTGGGAATCCTGTAGCCCGGCTCAGGATCTATGGACACACCCCAATGCTTCTCGAATTTGCCCCGCACCTCGTCGTTCCCTACCGGGCGATATCCAGGTAGCTCATGGGGAAAGGACCCCATGTCACAGGAGCCCTGAACATTGTTCTGGCCCCGCAGGGGGTTAACTCCAACCCCGGAGAACCCAATGTTCCCGGTCGCCATGGCAAGGTTTGCCATCCCCATGACCATGGTCGATCCCTGGCTGTGTTCGGTGACGCCAAGACCGTAGTAGATGGCCCCCCGGTCTGCTGATCCGTATAGGTGCGCAGCGTCTCGGATATCCTCGGCCGGCACTCCGGTAATTTCGGACACGACCTCAGGAGAATTTTCCGGTCTCAGGATTTGGGTCTTCCACGCCTCGAAAGACTCGGTGTCGCACCGCTCCCTGACGTAGGCTTCGTCCGCCAGGCCTTCCGTCAGGACCACATGGGCCAGCGCGTTGACCATGGGCACATTCGTGCCGGGGAGAAGTGGCAGGTGGTACTCCGCTTCGATCCGAGCTGACCGCACCAGGCCGATTTTGCGCGGATCGACCACGATGAGCTTTGCGCCCTCACGCAGGCGGCGTTTCATCTGTGATGCAAATACCGGATGACCGTCCGTTGGATTGGCACCAATGACCAGGATCACGTCGGCATCCATGACGCTGGCGAAGGGCTGTGTGCCAGCCGATGTGCCCAGCGTTTGGTTCAGCCCGTATCCGGTGGGCGAATGACAGACCCGGGCGCAGGTGTCCACGTTGTTGTTACCCATGGCGGCCCGGATGAGCTTCTGGACCACATAGACCTCTTCGTTGGTACAGCGGGAGGATGTGATCCCACCGATGGACTTCCGGCCGTACTCTTCCTGAATCTTCTTGAAACGGTTTGCGGCGAACCCGATGGCCTCTTCCCAATCGACCTCACGCCATGGATCGCTGGTCTTCTCGCGGACCATGGGCTTCAGAATTCGGTCGCTGTGAGAAGCATACCCCCAGGCGAAGCGACCCTTCACACAGCTGTGGCCCTGGTTGGCTTGACCATCCTTGGAGGGGGTCATGCGCACGACCTGATCACCCTTCATCTCGGCCTGGAAAGAACAGCCCACGCCGCAGTAGGCGCAGGTGGTCTCTACCACATGATCGGGTTGGCCGTGGTCGACGATGCTCTTTTCTACGAGGGTTGCCGTGGGACAGGCCTGGACACAGGCACCACAGGAAACGCACTCGGAGTTCAAGAAGCCTTCGTCGATACCAGCGGAAACCCTCGATCCGAATCCGCGACCCTGAATGGTCAGGGCGAAGGTGCCCTGGACCTCGTCGCAGGCCCGGACGCACCTGCTGCAGACGATGCATTTGCTGGAATCGAAGTGGAAGTAGGGGTTGCTGCCATCAATAGGTAGGTCGAAATGGTTCTCGCCCTCAAACCCATACCGGACTTCCCGAAGGCCGACGACCCCCGCCATGTCCTGTAGCTCACAATCGCCGTTGGCGGCACATGTCAGACAGTCCAGGGGGTGGTCGGAGATGTACAGCTCCATGACGTTCCGGCGGATCTTCGCGAGGGCGTCGGTTTGCGTTCGGATCTTCATGCCCTCTTCGACAGGCGTCGTACACGAGGCGGGGTAGCCTCGCCTGCCTTCAATTTCCACCAGACAAAGGCGGCAGGAGCCAAAGGCTTTGACGCTGTCGGTGGCGCAGAGCTTCGGGATGTCCACTCCCGTTTCCCGGGCGGCCCGCATGATGCTGGTCCCTGCGTTTACCGTGGTAGGGATCCCGTCGATTTCGACCTGGACCGTCTCAACCGTGGAAATTGCCGGCGTCCCGAAGTCAGCTTGCGTGACCTTATTCATTGATCCGCTCCTCCCCCTCCGTCGCCCCGAAGTCCTCCAAAAAATGCTTCATGGCACTTCTGACGGGGAAAGGAGTCATCCCGCCCATGGCACATAACGAAGCGTCCTCCAACGTGTCGCATAACTCGGTCAGAAGATCAAAATTCAGTTCCCGATCCTCACCGGCCACGATGCGGTCGATGACCTCGACCCCCCTTGTAGCACCGATACGGCAGGGGGTGCATTTTCCGCAGGATTCGATCGCACAAAACTCCATGGCAAACCGTGCCTGGGCGGCCATGTCGACGGTGTCATCGAATACGACGATGCCCCCGTGCCCGACGATGGCCCCGATCGCGCTGAAGGCCTCGTAGTCCATCTGTATGTCGAGCTGGTCGGCCGTGAGGTAGGCACCGAGGGGCCCTCCAACCTGGACCGCCCGTACCGGCCGGCCGCTTGCTGTACCACCGCCCCAGTCTTCGATGAGTTCCCTTAGTGTGACGCCAAAGGCCTTCTCGACAAGACCGCCGCGTTTGATGTTCCCGGCCAACTGGAAGGCCAGCGTTCCCAGGGAGCGACCCACACCATAGTCGGCGTAGACCTCGCCACCCAGGTTGACGATGTCAGGAACGGACGCCAGGGTGACGACGTTGTTGACCACGGTTGGTTTTCCAAAGAGCCCTTCGTGGGCAGGCAAGGGGGGTTTGAACCGAATAATCCCCTTCTTCCCCTCGAGGCTCTCCAGCATGGCGGTTTCCTCGCCGCAGATATATGCGCCGGCGCCCAGGTGGACCTCGATGTCGAAATCGAAACCGCTGCCCTGGATGTTGTCCCCCAGCCAGCCGGCCGAACGGACGTTGTCCAAAGCCTCCAGCAATATCTTGTAGGTGATTGGGTACTCTGATCGAAGGTAGATGTATCCTTTTGTCGCACCGACGGCGTGGCCTGCGATGGCTAGGCCCTCGAAGAGGCTCATGGGATCGCCTTCCATGAGAATCCGATCGGAGAATGTGCCGCTATCGCCCTCGTCTGCATTGCAGGTGATGTATTTCTGTTCGGAATGGGCATCGGCGACCGTCCGCCATTTGATGCCGGTGGGGAATGCGGCGCCGCCGCGCCCCCTCAGGCCGGATTTCAGCACTGCCTCCAGAACAAACTCGGGGCCTTCGGCCAACGCCTTTTCGAGGCCGGTGAACCCTTTGTGTGCCTGGAAGTCCTCCACCGATAGTGGGTCGATGGTTCCGCAGCGAAGGAAGCTCCAGCGGTCCTGGTTGGCGAGGAATGGGATCTCATGGGTGGGGCCCAAGCGACTGACGTGTTCGCCGCCTGTGAGGAATCCGGATTCGAACAGGCTGGATACGTCGCTGAGGGAGACGTTCCCGTATGCGGTCCGGGAATCCCCCACTTCCACTTCAACCAGCGGCTCCAACCAGGATGCGCCCCAGGAACCATTCCGGATGAGTTGAATTGAAGCTCCTGCCGCCTCCGCTTGACGCTCAATCTCGAGTGCGACCTCGTTGGCACCGACGGAGATCGCTGCTGTGTCCCTGGGCACGTAGATTTTGATCGGTGTCATCAGACGCCCCCCTTCATCGTTTCCACGATTTCGTCGAAGCGTCGGTTGTCCACCCGGCCGTAGGTGTCGCCGTCCACCACCACCGTCGGGGAGCAAGCGCAGTTGCCCATGCAGTAGACGGGTTCGAGGGTCAGGTCACCGGTGGACTCGTTCATATTCATCCCCAGAACCGATTCCGCGTGGGCCGTTAGCTCCTTACTGCCCATGGCCTGACAAGCCTCAGCCTGACAGATCTTCACGACGTGTTTTCCTGGCGGAGTTGTTCGAAAGTCATGATAGAAGCTCACAACACCATGAACGTCGGCCCGGGAGAGATTGAGCTCCTCGGCGAGCTGTCGGATCGCGTCTTCGGAAATCCATGAAAAATGCTCCAGGAACTCGTGGAGCATCTGGACGAGCAACTCCGGGCGGGAGTCATGCCTGGCAATGATGTCGCTCGCGACATCCTTGGCATAGGGAATGGCACTCATGAATGGATGCGTCCTCCGCCTGAGTGATGATTTCGACATGAACCCCGGGTGGCCCGGCCCGGAAAGAGTCTGAAACTTCCAAATACCCCCCATGGGCCTCGGGTTTCCAACCATCCCGCCGGGTATCATGTTCTTTCCCTCCTTAAACCTGAATCAGGAAGGTACCCCTTGAAAACGATCCGTGCTTCAGTTTTCGGGTTCGGCCTCGGTTGCGTCTGTATCTCCATAGTTGGCGCCATTTCGGTCGTAGGCGAGCCGCTCTCCATCTCGGGAAACAGGCCCACAGAGATCCAACCCCCGAGCATGAACTGGGATCAGGGTGGGCACAGCGAGCCTCTCATCGACCACACCTTCTCGATCGTGGCTGTGGATCCGGAGACGGGGGAAGTGGGAGTGGCCGTGACAACCCGGAATGCCTGCGTTGGAAACCGGGTCCCATGGGCGAGGGCCGGTGTTGGTGCTGTGGCCACACAAGCCTCCACCAGGCCGGAATACGGGAAGGAAATCCTGGACCTCATGGAATCGGGCTATTCGCCCCAGGAGGCCCTCGAGGCGGCCATGTCCGCTGACCCGGGGGCGGACAGGCGGCAGGTTGGCGTGGTGGGGGCTTCAGGGAGTACCGCCCAACACACGGGATCCGGCCCCGGATCCTGGGCTGGGGAGCGGACGGGCCAGGGTTTTGCGACTCAGGGAAACGTATTGATGGGTCCCGAGGTCCTTGATGAGGTGGCGAGAGTGATGGAAGAGACCGTTGGGTCCGGGCGAGCTCTGGCCGACCGACTGATCTTGGCCTTGGAGGCGGGGCAGGCTGCAGGCGGGGACAAGCGGAAAGGACGCCGGCAATCTGCCGGTGTCATCATTGCGGACCCTCGTCCAGGGAAAGCAACCCGCCCTGATGGCCAGTCCGTCTTCCTGCACATCTGCGAGCATCCTGAGCCCGTAGGGGAACTCCGGCGGCAATTCGAATCGGTGTCTCAGACCCTCGGGTACCGGAGCCTTCAGCAGTTCGGCGGGTCCGATGTTTGGCAGCTGAGGGTCATTCTCCACGCCCTCGGCTTCTATCGACCCGGAGAGGAAGCCCTCGCCCGAGGGGAAGGGTCGGATGAGTTCACCCCGGAGCTGGCGGTAGCCGTGGATGCATTCCGCCTGGATAGGGATCTGTCGACTCCTGAGGACGGGTCACCCAGTGGATTGGTGGATCCGGCAACGGTGGATCATCTGTGGCGTGCGCTGGAGGAGACGGGGATGGTTGTGGAGATCCGGAAGACACTCAGGGATGCCACTCACATTCGGAACTAAGGGCGGGATCCCGCGGGAGGTCGAGGGTGCCTTTACGGAGGTGGCGCTACATCAGGGCTTCTACCAAACGGTGGAGGGCTGGGAAAGCACCCAGGATCTCGCCCTGGACCACTCTGACCGGGGGCGGGCTCCGGAAGATCCGGTTTCGGTAAGCCGATAGGAGGAGGAGTTGGTCCCGTTCCTCTTCGTTAAGGGTGATGCCCAGGGCTTCACCGGCTGTCACCCGGGAGCGGCGGCAGGAAAACCGCCGGTCCTCCCACCCTCTGTGTAGCCCAGGGGCCACGCATTCCATCTCTTCCTGGCTTAGTAGATCGAGCACGGCTGTGAACGGAAGAGACGTGGGCACGGTGATGGCGTCCCGGAGGGCATCCACTTCCGGGGACGGGGTGTCGAGTTGAACGCTGATGGTGGCGGGGAACTGGTCTTTAACGGCCTGCAGGCGGTGTGTCACCAGGATTTCGGCGGCTCGGAGTCCGAGGTCCAGGGCTTCGCATAGGGCCACAAAGTCCTCAGGCGCCGACTCCTGAGCCCTCAACGCGCCTTTCCAAAGACGATCCGCCTCTTCCTCCGCCCCCAACTGGATGACGTCAGGCATCTCACTCATGACCCCTCCGATGTATCGCGGTCAGCGGTATTGTAGTCGAGGACTCCGTCTCGGGTGGTGACGGGAACATGGCATTGTCGGCAGCGGGTCCGTTCCGGGTGGGAGGTGACAATCCCCGCCCGGGCGCCGGGTCCGGTGTGGCAGGCCGCACAGTTCTCCCGCATGAGAATCCGATGAGGGATGGTGGGCGGCGCTCCCGGATACAGCCGGCTTCCCGCGCTAAGGTCTTGTTCCAGCCCTTCGAAGGAGCTTTGGACGAAGAGGCCTTCGTCCAACACAAACACGTGACATTGCCGACAACGGACGGTGGCAGCGGCGTCGCCTGTGTCGTCGTGGGGTGAGGCTGGAGCATACCCGACACCCTTCACCGCCAAGCCTTGGGTGTCATGGCAGGCGCTGCAAGCCGCACCGAAAGAGGCGTGAGGAATCACCGGCGGAGCACCGTCGTAGAGCCTCCGGCTGGCCCTCTCAGCGCCGCTGGACTTCATCGCTCCCTCGGAATCGGGCACCGGGACCCAGCGGTCATCGCCACAAGCCGAAAGACATAGGACGGCAGCGGTGGACAGGACGAGTGTGGCGGCCAGACGTCCCATCGCGGAAGGCCTCATCAGACCTTTTCCACCCGGACCGCGCACTTCTTGTAGTCCGGTTCCTTACTGATGTTGCACATGGCATCCACGGTCAGGAGGTTGGCCAGCCGCAGCTCATCGAAGAAGGGGATGAACAGGGAGCCCCTGGGAGGTTGGCCCCTCCCGTCCACTTTGGCCTTCAGCTCCAGGGTTCCCCGGCGACTCACGACTCGAACCATGTCTCCGGAGTTGATACTCAACTCCGTGGCATCGGCCCGGTTGATCTCCAGGTAGTTTTCCGGGGCTGCCTGGTGAAGCTGCTTCACCCGGCGGGTCATGGACCCTGTATGCCAGTGCTCGAGAATCCGCCCGGTGCAAAGCCAGAAGGGGAACTGGTCGTCCGGGGACTCTGCTGCCGGATGGTAGGGGCGGAGCCAGAGGGCGGCTTTCTCCCCAAAACCCTTCGCCTTGTAGAAGTGAACGCCCTCATCCTTCTGAACGTAGGGATCGAATCCCGCGGCGTACCGATACCGGGTTTCCTTTCCGTCCACCACGGGCCAGAGCATTCCTCTGGTTTCCTTGAGTTGCTGGTAGGAGGCCAGGTCTTTCCCGATGCCCAGGCCGAAGCGCCGGTATTCCTCGAACATAGGTTCGTGCCAGTCGTCTTCAGGCCACGGGAACAGATGGCCCATCCCCATGCGCTTGGCCACCTCCATGACCTGCCAGGCGTCCTCTGTGGCTTCCCCAGGAGGATCGACGGCCTTTTCCCAATGCTGAGTCCTGCGCTCCGAGTTGCCGAAGGCGCCCTCCCGCTCCACCCAACCGGCGGAGGGTAGAATCAGGTCAGCCTCTTCGGTGGTAGGAGTCGGATAGATATCCGACACGATGAGGAACCGGCCGTCATTGGGTTCCCTCTGGATCCGGTTGAGGTTGGGGATGCTGACCCAGGGATTGGTGGTCTGGACCCACATCACCTTCACGTCTCCCCGCATGAAGGCCCGGAACATGTCCATGGTGTGATATCCAGGCCGTTCGGGGATGGTGCCCGGCTCAATTCCCCAGATTTCTTCAGCCTTAGCCCGATGCTCCGGATTGTTCACCACCATGTCGGCAGGGAGTCGGTTGGCCAGGGTGCCTACCTCCCGGGCCGTACCGCAGGCCGAGGGTTGTCCGGTGAGGCTGAAGGGGTTGCTTCCAGGGCGGCTGATCTTCCCAGTGATCAGGTGGAGGTCGGTGATGAGGTTGTTCATCCAGGTGCCCCGGACATGCTGGTTCACGCCCATGCACCAGAGGCTCACCGTGCCTCGTCTTTGATCCCCATACATCTCTGCCAGGGCGTGAATCTGTGCTACCGGAACGCCACTGATCTCGCTTACCCGGGCCGGAGTGTAGTCGGCAAGAAACTCTTCCAACTCCGAAAATGACGAGGGTTGGGCCTGGTCCGAAAAGCGGTAGTGTTCCGCCGGGCCGTCGTCGGGGCTGAGGCCCAGGCCGTCCGGGCCCCAGGACCCATAGCCGATGAGATCCAGGTCCTCGATTCCTCGGCGGAAGACAACGTTCTCCCGGAGGAAGGCCTGGTCCACCTGACCATTCGCCACCAGGAGGTGGAGGATTCCGTTCGCAATGGCCAGGTCCGTGTTGGGTTTGAACTCCACGTACATGTCTGCGTAGTCGGTGGTGGGGGTCCGACGGGTACCCATGTCGATGATGCGGACCCCGGGGTTCTCCCTCTTGTTGGCGAGGATTCGGGAGAAGAGAACCGGGTGCATCTCGGCCATGTTGTTGCCCCAGAGGATGAAGTCGTCTCCGGCTTCAAAATCCTCATAGCACCCCATGGGCTCATCACTCTGGAACTGGGTCATGAATCCCATAACAGCCGAGGCCATACAGAGGCGGGCGTTCGGCTCAACGTTGTTGCTCCGGAGACCGCCCCGGAACCACTTGGTTACCGCGTACCCGTCATGGATTCCCCACTGACCAGACCCGTAGAAGGCCACCGACTCGGGGCCCGCGTCGTCCAGGGCCTCCTGGTACTTCTGGGCAATGAGGTTCAGGGCTTCGTCCCAGGAAATCCGGGAGAAGCCGGAGCCATCGGAATTTCGAAGCATGGGGTGCGTGAGGCGGTCTTCACCATAAAGCATGGCGGGGAGGTGGTATCCCTTCACGCAAAGGAGTCCCCGGTTGACCGGGTTGGCCTCGTCGCCTCTCACGGCCTGGATTCGACCGTCTCTTACGCCCACCTCCACCCCGCAGCCGGTCCCGCAGTAGCGACACGGAGCCTTCGTCCAGGTGAGGTCGGCATCCTGAACCGAGCCCTGTTGCGCGGCGATTCTCTGGGCTGCTTCCTGATCACGGCAGGAGAAAGCGGCCACTCCGGCCGTGCCGGCGCCGAGGGTCTTCAGGAACTTCCTTCTCTTCATGGCCATCCTTTTACCCTCCGGTCCGGCCGTACCGCCGCTCCATCTCCAGGCGGATTCGTTCTGCGGCTCCCTCGGCCCCTTCCTCGAACCAAACGTGTTCGGGCCGGGAGAGGATGTCGTCGATGACCGAGTCCACCGCCCTGGCAGCTCCGCCCTGACCGGTGGAAGTGGCGTGATCGGTGATCTCCCGGGCCAAAGGTATGACCTCCATGTAGAACCGTTCCGCCACCTCGAACATGCCGTGCCAGTGGGTATAGTCCGGAGCCATCATGGCTGCGCCGTGGCGGGCCCGCCTTCCCTCATGGTGCCAGAGATAGAACCAGGCCCACTCGATCTCCTCGTCGAACTGGGTAGCGGTCCTGAGGCCGTTATCCAGGAGGGCCGCCATGATCAGCAAGCCGGGCTTGGCGAATTTCTCATCGTAGAGAACCACCAGGTCGTCGTACTGGGTGTAGAATGAGTTGACGTAGGAATCGGTGTGGCAGTGCGTGCACACCTCCTTCATCCGGTCCCGCTTCTGGTTCCATGTGTCGTGAATCAGATCTTGCCGGATGTCGGGATCGGTCTCGGTCACGATGTCGTGGTTGATGTCCGTGTCCATGGCCACGCTCACGGCAGGCCGGTTGGTCCAGGAGATCCGTTCCCCGGGGTCGTGAGTGATCCGCCCACCGTTTCGCAGGTTGCCGGACATGTGACAGGTAGCGCAGGTGGGGGCAGCGGCGTAGTCCTCGCCGAGGACCCAATCAGCGCCTCCAAGATTCAGTTCGTCCTTCATGTCCCGGTAGGCGATACCGTGCTTGGACTCCTCGTATATCTCCTTCTGAGGATGGTCGGGACCCAGGTGGCACTTCCCGCAATTTTCCGGCTGCCGGGCTCTCCGGGGGGAGAAGTCGTGGCGGCTGTGGCAGGCGGTGCAGGAGCCTTTTGATCCATCGAGGTTGAGCCGTCCGATGCCGGTATTCGGCCAGGTGGACGGGGCGAGGTAGGGTTTGCCGTTTTCGTCCAGGGCAATCCTGGCCACCGCGTCCTGGTTGGTGGGGATTCCTGATTCGTCCGGTTGGAGTTCATCCACGGTGATGATCCCACCGTCGGATCCCACCAGCCCGACCTTTGCCCCGTGACACTGCTGGCAGCCCGAATTGGCACTGGCGAAGCCATTCACCGCGTCGAAGGCTCGGCCCGGAGTCGGGGAGTGGGGATCGAAATCCATCCGGGCCCCCTCTACGGTCTCGGCCAGGAAGTTGTCCAGGGAGGCCAGGATGTTACCGGCCGCCGCGTGGTGACTCTGGGCAAACTCCGCCTCCTGCAGATCATGGCATCGGGCACAGTCCCGGGGCGTGACCACCGTGGCGATGACGGTCCCGTTGTGGAGGAATCCGTCCGGATCATCATCCATGGCCTGGTGACAGTCCCAGCAGCCAACTCCGGTCTCGGCGTGGGTGGATCCAGTCCAATGTGTGACGATCCCCGGGTTCTCCTCGGCATGACAGTCCACACACTCCTGGGACGATGCCGGTACCGAAACGTGGGCTTCCCTCAGGCCAGCCTCCTCGGCCTTCCTGGCCGTTTCCATCCACTGGACAAAAACCAGGGATAGAAGGAAGAGCCCCCCCAGGGAAGCGATGACGATGCGTTTGGTCTCGAGTGTCATGGATTTGCCTCAGTGCTTGGCGACGGCTTCCCAAACGGTCAGTGCGATGATTGCTAGGACGCCCAGTATCCCGATCCAGACAGAAGCCTCCTGGAATCGGGTTTTCTTGCGAATCAGGGCGTCGATGAAGGGCCACGCGAACATGACAAAAAGGACGAAGCCCATGCTTAGAATTGCTGCGGTCCCGCTGAAGAGTTTCAGCCACCGGAAGGCTACGTAGAAGAACCATTCCGGCTTGATGATTTCAGGAGTTTGAAGCGGGTTCGCGGCTGGTCCCAGCGTGGCCGGGAAGATGGTGGCCAATGCGCTGAGGAGAACCATCAATACCAACCCGATCATGAGCTCTGTATAGAGATGGTCCGGGAAGAAATTGAAGGTCTTGGGTGATCCGGACTCCTCGTCCTTGAATCGGAACTCCGTGATCCCCTGAAGTCGAATCACGGTGATGTGGACCGCAACGAGAAGGACGATGGTTACAGGGAGAATCGCGGCGTGCAGGATGAAGAACCGTGAAAGCGTTGCCTGGTTATAGGTTTCTCCCCCCAGCATCATGTTCTTGAGGAACCCGCCAACGAAAGGTATAGCGTCGGCGATGTTCGCCCCGACGGTTGCCCCCCAGAAGCTCAGCTGCTCAAAAACCAGACTATATCCGGTGAACCCGGTCATGAGGGTTGCAAGGAGAAGGCACATCCCCACGAACCAGTTGATCTCCCTGGGGCGGCGATAGGCGCCGGTGAAGAAGACCCTGATCTGGTGGAGAATCACGGCGGCGATCATCAGCGTTGCCGCCCATTTGTGGAGACTCCTTATGAACCAGCCGAAGGCCACCTCGTTCGTGATGTGTTCCACCGACTGGTAGGCCGTCGACGGGGACGCTTCGTAGTAGAAGGCCAGTAGAATCCCGGTGGCGATCTGGACGATGAAGAGGTAGGCGGGAGTTCCACCCAGGGCGAACCACCATCGTTTCAGATGGTATGGGACGGGCTCGTTGGTGAGCTCCTGAAACTGCTTCCCTGATACGGGAAGGCGCTCACCCACCCAATTCAGGACGACGCCCACTGGCTAGACCCTCCTGGTAGTCTTTGAAGGAGCGCAACGGCCGGCAGCGGGACGGGACCCCAGGCACGGGTCGTGGCCCGGGCCTGCCGGGTCGTCGAATTCGGCCAGGATCTCACCTTCCGCCTCTGTTCCTTCAGCCAGGCGGGTGGTAGGTACCGCGATATGGAGAAGTCCCCCTTCGACCTTGAGGGGATACTGGGCCAGGCTCTGCCCGGCTTCACCCGGGGGACCGCCAATGCCTCTTCCTGCCGGGTCGAAGACCCCGTTGTGGCATGGGCAGAAGAATCGGTCGTTCTGAGCCTCCCATCGGACCTGACATCCCAAGTGTGGGCAGGTGCTGGAAATGGCGATGAAATCCCCGGCGCCACCCTCCCTGGCTTGTCGGGCGATGTTGATGGTTTCCCCGGCGGGGCCCTGGTAGAGGAGGGACTGGCCAACATCGATGGTTTCGGTTTCGGTCACGAACTGCCAGGCCACCTCGTCGGGTCGTGCCGGGTAGAGGTACCGAAGGGCGATGGCTCCAAGGCCCCCGTAGCCTCCGATCAACCCGGCCGCCATCGCGCCTTTGGAGGTCTTCTCCAGAAACGACCTCCGGTCGGCGGCCCCCGGGTCCTTCTTCTTGGCTTCCTCAGACATGCTGATTCCAGGTCCGGGTTCTATTGATCTTATGGGATTGACTCCCATAATAGGCCGCAGCTGGGATTACGAAAGTGATTCCCGCCACACACCAGCGGCTTATTCCGGGTTTCCCCCCTTCAGAATCCGGCGTTGAGCATGACGAATACCCACTGGGAGTTTTCCGACAATCGGCCCAACTCTTCGATACCGTCCTTGGCCTGGACGAACGAATATCCTGCTGAAGCTGAGAGGGCGCTGGTCAATCGGTGGGTGATGGTCAGGTCCAACTCGTTCGCCAGGGATCGGGTGGAGAGGGTGCCCGCCTCTGCAGTGGTGAAGTTGTGGAAATCCACGCGGAGGTTGTTCTTGGGTGTGAGGACAAAGGCGAACTTTATTGCGGCATCCCTTAAGCCAAGCCCACCAGTATGGAGCGGGATGTTCAGGAAGAGATCAGCCGCACCGTAGAACGCGTGGTTGGTTGCGAAGAGGGTGTTGAAGACGCCGACCTCCTCGTCTTCGGGATCACCGTCCCCGGAGAGATGGTCATACCAGAGGGTGATGGTGGTGGACTCATGGACCTTCCCACCAGCCCGGAGACCGAACATGTAGGCCGAGACCTGGGTTCCGTCCCTCTCGCCCCTCTGCAGGCCTCCTTCCGCTCGAAAATTGATGGGGCCGGCGAGGCCCTTCCAAAGCGCACCGAAGGTGAACTCGCTACCGTTGTCTTCACGGCCATCTGTAGTAACGAACCCGAAGATTTCGGCAGTGCCTGCCTTCCCCAGTGGAAGGGTTCCGTATGCCCCGGCAAAAGAAGATTCCCAGTCCTGGGTATCTGCTGTCTCCTCCCTGAGCTTCGTGAGAATGAGGTCGAGCTTCCGGCCGGACGCCCCGGGAGTGGTGTATCGGATCCCATCGAAGCTTCGGCCCTGTTGGGTCCAGTTCACAGCCCCGACCAGTCGTTGCTCCCCTAGGGAAATCTCCTGGCGGCCGGCCCTGAAAGTGCCTCCCAAAGACGGGATATCGAGAATCTCGAGGAACCCCTGATGGAGATCAAAATTGTCAGCCTGGTAGTCCCCGAGGGTGCTGCTTTCCTCCCCGAAGAGACGGACGTCCTGAACCTGAATGAACACCCGAACCTTCTGCTCCAGGATAGCGTTCAGGCTTGCCCTCATTCGCATCGATGTGAAGACACTCCAGTCCTCATCGACTGGGGTGCGGGCCTCGAAACGGGGCCTGATCTGACCGCCGAAGGTGATTTCCCGGGAATCCTGAGCTTCCAGGACAAGTGGGGAAGCGAAGAGAGGGAAAAGAAACAGAGCGACTCGGATACTCCGGATGGTCCACATCCCCGTCATCTCCTGGCTGAGATTTAGCTTTCCGGATCAGGGCCCCTCAAACCGATCGCAGCGGGGTTCTTCTGCGAGACTGCGATTGAAGGAAGAGGGGGTGCCCAGTGGTTCGAATCTGGGGATTTGAGGTCCCGGAGTCTGTGGCGTTCGTCAAAAAACCCTTTTTTCGTGAGGCAGGCCGTGTCTGCCTTGGGAAGATGAGGGTGCTGTTATGGGGTAGGCAAGGATGAGGGGGGGCGGACGATCTGTGCCGAAAACAAAAAAGACCGCCCCGATCACTCGGGGCGGCCCTTTTGTTCTCTATATGCCGTAAGGCTTAGAGAGCGACGACGTTCTCAGCAGCGGGGCCCTTGGCTCCGTCTACGATGTCGAACTCGACCTTGGCTCCTTCAGCAAGGGTCTTGAAACCCTCAGCCTGAATCGCGCTGTGATGAACGAAGCAGTCCTTGCTGCCGTCCTCAGGCGTGATGAATCCAAAACCTTTTTGATCGTTGAACCACTTTACTGTCCCTTGGGTACGCATCTGTGCGCTCCTTGGTTTGCCAAGTCGGAGCCACGATATACGTACTTACCGACAGGCTATACATGCACGGTTACTCCGCGCGTAGTGTGACCACTTTGGCCACATTAAAAAGGCAGTAGTCTCAAGAGCCGAGACTCCCGCCCGAATAAGTTAGGAGCCTCCTGTCCCGAACGCAACGGATAACCGCGCAAAAGCTATAGTCTCCGTCTGAGGTCAGGGACGCAGGGAGGGCCCTTGGGTTTGCGCGGGGAAGGGGGTGGGAGGTAGGCTGCGGGAATATCAGGGCTCATCAACTCACCTGGAGAGCATCATGAAACGTCGGATCCTCCCATTTCTATTCACCGCTTTCTTCCTCGGTCTTGGGCTATCCGCACCCACGTCCGGCCAGGAAGCCCCCGAGTACGGACCCCCCAACGGCACCCTTGTGATCGTGGGTGGGGCCATGAGCAATACCTCGGGGATTATGGATCGTTTCATCGAGCTCGGCGGAGGTGCCGAGGATGGCCGATTCATCGTGGTCCCGACGGCTGGCGGGAACTATGACGGGGAAGGGAACCTCCGGGCCTTCGACGAGGAGAGGGTCTTGAGCTCCTGGCGTGCCCAGGGTGTGCAAAACGTAACGATGCTCCACACCCACGATCCTGCCGTCGCCGACACCGAGGCGTTCGTCGCTGAACTCCGACAGGCAACCGCCGTTTGGTTCAACGGAGGTCGCCAGTGGAACATCGTCGATTCCTACGCCGGGACTCTTACCTACGACGAGTTCCACAAAGTACTGGAGCGGGGTGGCGTCATCGGCGGAAGCTCGGCCGGGGCTACGATTCAGGGCGAATATCTGGTTAGGGGCGATACGGAGGGATCGGACGTTGTGATGACCGATGAAGAAAACCACTTCCTTGGGTTCGAGTTCCTCCGGAAATCGGCCATCGACCAGCACATCAACGCTCGGGGTCGGTGGGACGACATTATTCCGGTCATCGAACAACAGCCCCAGCTCTTGGGCATCGGCCTCTCCGAGGATACCGCCATCATCGTCACTGGGGACATTTTCGAGGTCATGGGGGACTACATGGTGGCGGTCCATGACAACAAGCGGGCCTACCAGCCTTGGGAAAAGCCCTACTTCGTCTTGGGGCCCGGGGACGTGTACGACATGAAGACCCGGCAGATAGTGCCCAGGGAACCACGCCAGCGGAACCGCTAGGGTCCTTCTGCGGTCGGCAGTGGACAGGTTTTTATTGTAGAAGACCGTACCCATGGTGAGCGGCCGCTACCCCGAGGGGGTAGCGGCCGCCTCTCGGCTACTCTGCCCGGAAAGCCTCCATCGGGTCCACCTTCAGCGCCCGCCGAGCCGGAATGATACACGCAGCCAAGGCTAGGATCAGGAAGAAACCGACCACTCCGGAGTAGGTGCCTGGGTCGGTGGCTTCAATCTGGAATAGCATTCCATCCACCAGGCGCGCTGCACCCAGTGCGCCCAGGATCCCCAGGACCGATCCGAGGCCTACCAGAACCATTCCCCGGCCAATGACCAGGCCCAGTACCTTCCCGCCAGAGGCACCCAAGGCGATCCGGATTCCGATCTCGTGAACCCTCCGGGTGACGAAGTAAGCCAGGACCCCATAGAGCCCCAGGGCCGCTAGGGCGATAGCGACGAAAGCGAACATTCCCATTACCGTGGCCATAGACCGGGTACTGGAAATGGAGTTGGCAACTACCTCTTCCATGGTCTGCACGTCGCTAAGGACGATGTCTTTGTTCCTTTCCCAGACAAGTTCCTGAATGGGTCGGAAAAGGTTCAGCGGCTCATTTTCAACGGCCACGGCCAGGCGCAGAGTTCCGGTAGGTAGTTGGGCGAAGGGAAAGAACATAGCTGGCCTTGGCGTCCCGGCGAGGGACGATGTCTGGTGGTTTTCCGCCACGCCGACAACCTCGAAGAGACGAGGCTCATCTCCTCCCATGTCCACCGCCACCTGTCGACCCAGGGGGCTCTCATCCGGGAATACCGCCTCGACGGTTGACCGGGACAAAACGATCACCGGCGGAGCTTCAGCCCTGTCGTTTTCTTCAAGGGCCCGGCCCTCCAGGACAGAGATCTCCATGGTCTCGAAGTACCCCGGGAGAATGATTCGCCGATCGGCCCAGGGTGCGTCGTTGTTCGTTTCAGGAGGCCGTTCCGGGGCCCAGATGGCCACGTTCCCGGAGGGTTGGAGAATCGGCAGATGGCTCACCATGGCCACGGACTGGACGCCGGGTAGGCCTTCTATGCTCTCCTTGAGCCCGCCAAAAAACTGGAGCCGCTCTCCCGGGTTGTCGTACCCGTCGTTAGGTAGGGAGACGGTAGCCGTGAAGAGGTTCTCTACCCGGTATCCCGGGTTCACCCCGCTGAGCCTCGCGAAACTCTTCAGCAGCAGTCCGGATCCCACCAGCAAGATCAAAGAGAGGGCGACCTGCAGTACTACCAGCCCACTGCGGATGCGGATGCCGCCTTTCGAGGCCGACCCCCGGGAACCCTCTCTCAAGTCCTCGGCGGGATTCGCCCGAGCCGCCGAGAGGGATGGGAATAGACCGAACAAAAGGATGGTCCCCAAGGAAAGACCCATAGCAATTCCCAGCATGGAGGGAGATAGGCCCACGTCCTGGATGCCCAAAGTATCCATGGCGACGAATCCAAGAATGAGGTGCTGGATCCATACGGCCAGGAGGACTCCGATGGCACCTGCGGCAAGAGCAAGGATCAGACATTCCACGAGGAGTTGGCGGGTAAGTCTGGCTCGCCCGGCCCCAAGGGCCGCCCTGAGAGCCATCTCCGACCCCCGCGTCGTCCCGCGAGCCATGAGTAGGCTGGCCACATTGCTGCAAGCGATGAGGAGAACGAGCACAATGGCACCCAGAAGGATGAGGAGTGACTGGCGGTAACCCTCCACCAGAGCTCCCCGGAGGCCGTCCAACTGTAGAGCTTTTCTTCGATTTGAGTTGGGATACGCTTCTTCCAGCTGGGCCGAAATGACGTCCACCTCCGCCTGGGCTGCTGCCAGGGGTGTGTCCGGAGAAAGGCGACCCACCATGAGCCAGTTGTGGTACCGGCGGGTGATCGAGTTCGAATTCCCAGGCCGGGGCGGTGCCCAGATTTCTGTGTCATACATAAAGCGAAAGTCGGGGGGCATGACCCCCATGACCGTGGTAGGGCTTCCGTCCAGAATGAGGGTTTTCCCCAGGACGCCAGGATCCCCAGCGAACCACCGCTGCCAGAACCCGTGACTGATGACGATCTGGCCGGCCCCCTCCCCGGGGAGTTCCTCGATCGTGAAGGTTCGGCCCAGGACCGGCGGCGTGCCCAGAGTCTCGAACAGGTTGGCGGTGACGAAAGTGAGACGAGCCTGCACCGGCTCGTCCCCTCCGGAGATGGTCACGGGAAAGGAGCCACCGCCAATGGTGGCGAGGGACTCAAGGGTTTCGGCCCGGTCCCGGTAGTCCATGTAGTCCGGAAAGGACGCCCAGGGGTTCACGTTTCCACTGAAGGTGGCCCGCGCCATGACCAGACTGCCCGGATCCCGGTAGGGGAGAGCACGGCCGAGAGCCGCGTTGGCCACGGAAAACATGGCCGTGGTTGCTCCGATCCCAAGAGCCAGGGTAAGCAGGGCCACCGCTGTGAATCCTGGCGTTCTCAGGAGGGCTCGGATGGCATAGCGGGCATCGAGACTCAAATCGCCCATTCCACCGGCACCACCAGTGTTGATCTGCATTTTTCTTTCCTCTAATCGTTCGGCGGCGGCCGCTTGCACCAAGTCCGTTAGAGCCCTTATCCAGAACCGGATTAGCCCGGGAAATCCACCTTGGGCCCGGGCTTCTTCGGCTCCGATTCGGAGAAAGCCCATCATCTCATCATCGAACCGGTCCCGGAAATCCGAGGGAAAGACCCGGAAACAGAGGCGGCCAATCCTGGCCAACAGCCCCTTCATTACCGACTCCCTTCCAGAACCATCGAGTCCTCAGCCCAACGAACGAGGGCTCGGAGCCGGTGCGCTTCTTCCCGGAGCCTTATCCTCCCCGCTGGAGTGAGGCCATAGGGCCGGCGACGGTCCTCGGCTTTGGTAGCGCCGGCGGTTGGGGGTCCCATTTCTGAGATGAGGCCCCGCCCAAGGAGCTGCTTGATGGATCGGTAGAGCGTGCCGGGCCCCAGCTCCAGGGCTCCCTCGGTCCGTTCTCTGATCTCCTGCATAATCCCGTAGCCGTGTCGGCTTCCGTCTGCCAGCGTCAGAAGGATGTGGAACTGAGCTGGGGTGAGGGCCGGATCGTTTCCGGCGATGGCCGAGGATGAGTTTTCCAAAGGACTTCCTCTCATCGTGTCCTGCCCGTGTGGGGTGTATCCGGTGTGGATATAGTTATATGACGTGGTTAAGTAGGAAAAGGTTTCCTGTGGGCCGAAGAGGCGGAAGATTGTGGGTGCTTTGCTCGTGAGGGTATCTTACCTTCTGCTTATGAGTTCTTCCAACACCAACAGGGTCCGGAAATGACCCGCCAGCTTACGGCAATCATGTTCGCCGACATGGTCGGCTATACGGCCCTCATGCAGGAGGATGAGGGCCGGGCGAAACGCCTTCGTGACCGGCAGCGGGAGGTGTTGGAGGATCGTGTTGCCGCCTTTGAGGGGGAGATCCTCCAGTACTATGGAGACGGGGCCCTCTGCGGGTTCCAGAGTGCGGTGCAGGCGGTTGAATGCGCCATCGCAGTCCAGTCGGACCTCAAGGAAGAGCCCACGGTCCCGGTTCGGATCGGCCTTCACTTGGGAGACGTGGCATTCGACAAAACCGGGGTTTACGGGGATGGTGTGAATGTGGCGGCTCGGGTCCAGGCCCTCTCCGTTCCTGGTGGGGTCTTGATTTCCGGGAAGGTGGCCGACGAGGTCAGCAATCACCCTGAAATCTCCACCGAGGAGCTGGCCCGGGTCACCCTCAAGAATGTGAAGGACCCTCAGCGGGTCTTTGCGGTGACCAACCCCGGGCTGGATTTACCCTCTCCGAAGGACATCAAATCCTGGCCTCGGGCCGGCAAGAGCGGGCGGAAGAATTCAGGCTTGATGAAAGGGTTGGGTTGGGGAGCGGGGGTTGTGGCCCTGGGGGCCGTCGCCTGGTTCGTTGCAACGAACCAGGGGCCACCCGCGGACCTTCCGCTTGATCCCCTTTCCCCCGATAGCATCGCGATTCTTCCTTTCAGTTACCATGGCGCTGAAGAGTACAATTGGACTGGTGAAGGGATTGCCATTTCGCTCAGCACGGCCCTGAGCGGAGGGGTATTTTTGCCTGTTGATCAACCCTCCATCCGGAGTTGGGTGAATGGGCCGGAAGGTCAGGCACTGAGTGGACAACCGCTCTGGCAGAGGGTAGCAGAGAAGTGGGCCGCGGATCTGGTGTTGCACGGAGACGTGGTGGCACTGCGTGGAGGAGTACTGGAGGTAAGCGTCCACTTCTTCGACCCTCATACCCATGAGGGGTTGGAATCCATCTCAGAGCGGGGGACCGAAGAAGAGTTGTTGGACCTCACTCGGAGGCTTGCCGGTAAGGTGGTCCAGGAGACCAGTGGTGCCGACCCCTCGATTCTTGCTGAACTTGAGCTGATTTCGGTGGAAGCTCTTCAGGCGTTCGTTGATGGCGAGCGCGAGTTCCGGGCCGGCAACTACTCCAGGGCTGTGGGGCTTTTGATGGAAGCCACGGAGGCTGACCCGGGGTTCGCCATGGCCCACTACAAGCTTTCCCAGGCTGCACTGTGGGACTGGCGGTGGGCCGATGCCAGGGCGGCTGCCGAAAACGCCTGGGATCTGGGTTCGACGCTTTCGCCGGTAAACCAGCGGCTCCTGGAGGCCTGGCTCGACTTCAGTCGTTCGGATCCGGAAGGTGCGGAGTTTAAATATGGTGAACTCCTTGAGGAGAACCCCCAGAGTACGGAGGTATTGGCGGGGCTGGGAACCGTGTTGTTGTACTACAACTCCCTCCGAGGCCGGCCATCCCAGGCGGCGGAGTATTATTTCCAGAGAGTGCTGGAGATCGATCCGAACTATGGCGAGGTCCGGTATCACATCATGGACGCCGCTGCCAGGAGTGGGGACGAAGAAGAGTTTGACCGATGGTATCGGGGGATGAACCAGGAAAACCCCCAGGCCCCTGCGTTCGAAGCCGTCAGAGCTTTTGCGTTTGGAGGTGGGGAAGACCAGGGAGAGGTGATTCGGAGGCTTCGTTCGGGCGATGGGGAGTCGATCGTTTTTGCCGCAGGACGATTGGCTACGGTGCTCCGGGATTTTGAGGGCGCGAGGCAGCTGGGTGGGCTCCTCCTCGATTCCCGGAGAGATCCGGGCCAGAAGAATGCGGGTCACGCGTTTCTTTCGGCTCTGGCCTTCGCTCAGGGGAAATGGAGGGAGGCGGAGGAGGGGCTGACCCGTGTCGCAGCGGGGGAGCCGGAGTGGTCCCTGGAGATGAGGGCTCTCTTCTCGATTCTACTGAACAAGCTTCAAACGAGCCCCATCTCGGAAGAGGATCTTTGGGGACTTCGGAGCTCCCTTGAGGATTTGGACCCGGACAAAGCGGTCCGTCCTTCTTTTGTAAATCTCTTCGGACCCCACGCCGAACACCACCAGGAACTCCGACTGTACCTTCTGGGGCTTCTCGCCGCGGAACTGGGAGACTTCGAGAAAGCCAGGGAACAAAGCCAGGAACTGCGGGCGTACGGCGTGGCTCGGGAAACGCTCGATCTGACTTACGCTCTTTCCCAGAGCGTGGATGCCGCCATTGATCTGGCCCAGGACCGTCCCGGCGAGGCTCTGACAAAACTGGAGAGTGTCGGGTATTTCCCGAACTTCGAGTTGATCTTTGCCTCGCCTTTCTTCTCCCGAACCCTGGACCGATGGCTTAGGGCCGAGCTTCTACGGGCGTCTGGTGATCAGGAGGGTGCCCTGGCCTGGTACGCCACTCTCAGCGATGGCTGGGGAGAGTTCCTCTTCGCGGGTCCTGCCCACCTCCGACAGGGGGAGATTCATGCCGAGCTGGACGACCGGGAGGAAGCGATACGCCACTTCCAACGGTTCGAGGAGCTCTGGACCGATGCTGACCCGGAACTCCAGCCGCTTGTGGAGGGGGCTCGTGCGGAACGGGAACGGCTCATGGCAGCCGGGGGTTCGGCTTAGTCCGCCCCGCTCCGGGATTTTCTCCGGGGTTTTGCTCTTCTAGCGGTTCATCCACTCCAGAAGCTGGTCACCATTGTTGGACTGGAGGCTTCCCCAGGTGGGCCCGGGGGAACGATTGGGATAGTCGTTCCTCCATCGAGGTTCCGCCGTCCGGCTCGGACGGCCCGTGCATCCCTCCTCCAGCGCACCCGCTGAGGGCGGATTGAGCGAGGACCATACCGGAGAGGAGGGGAGTGAGGCGAAGCCTGGGGGACGCCATGGCCGACCCTTTCGTTCGGTGTGTGCTTGTGGGCCTAAATCAGTGTGATGGACTCGGGAAGTTCACGTTTGATCCGCGCCATCTCCTCGCCGTCCAAGCGGAAATCCATAGCACCTACGAACCCGTCGACCTGGTCGGCACTTCGAGCGCCTACGATGGCACCCGTCACTGCCGAATGGTCGAGCGTCCACGCCACGGCCACTTCCGCCGGTGACCTTCCGTGGCCGTCACCGATCTCTCGCAGCGTGTCCACGATTCCGAGGATTCGGGAGAAGAGGGGGTCCCTGAACGCAGGTGAGTTCATCTGGACCCGCCAGTCTGTGGCGGGAAGCGCCTCCACCCTCTCCTTGGTCCATCGACCGGTGAGAAGTCCGTTCTGCATCGTGGAGTATGGAAGGACTCCAATTGAGTTCTCCGAGCAGAACGGCAGGATCTCGTCCTCGATCTGCCGCATGAGCATGGAGTAGGGAGGCTGAAGGGAGGTGATCGGCGCGATCTCCTGGGCCCTGACCATTTGAGATGCGTCGAAATTGGAGACGCCGATGTACCGGATCTTTCCCTCGGTGGTGAGTTCGGCCAGAGTGGACCAGCCCTCCTCCAGATCCGGATCCGGTGCGTCTGGGGGCCAGGACGGTCGGTGCACCTGGCAGAGGTCAAGAACGTCGACGTCCAACCGCTTCAGGCTCTCCTCCACTTCCCTTCGGATGGAGTCACATTTAAGGCTGTGCCCTACGTTCTTCTCTTGATCCCAGACGATGCTGCACTTGGTGAAGACGAGGGGTCGTCGACTACTCCCCATCTCCTTCAGGGCTCGGGCAACAACCCTCTCCGAGTGTCCCATCCCATAGATGGGGGCAGTGTCGATCCAATTGATGCCCCGCTCGACACTCCGGTGAATGGCCGCCACCGATTCTGCATCGTCCTGAGGACCCCACCCGAACACCCCGTCCCCTCCCATGGCCCAGGCGCCAAGCCCAACTGGGGTTATCTCGAGGTCCGAATTTCCGAGGGGCTTCGTGTGCATGATATCCTCCTTTGGGTGGGTGCTGAGTGGAGAGTATCACGTTCTCGGTCGGATAGGAAAGGGTGTTGAAGCTTGGCCTTCAGCCCCTTTTCATGTTGGATCAGCCGTGGGTTTTTCCCCCGTCATCATTACGGCCTACCCGCGCGGGCTACCCACCCTGCCCCTTTCCGTGGCTACCCCCTGCCAGATGAAGTAGATCACGGGAACCACAACCAGAGTCAGGAGGGTGGCGGACACCATGCCACCCACCATGGGGGCAGCGATACGCTTCATGACGCTTGCTCCGGTCCCATGCCCCCAGAGAATCGGCAGAAGTCCGACGATGACGGTAGTCACCGTCATCACCTTTGGTCTCACCCTGAGAACGGCACCCTCCATGACTGCTTCGTGAAGGGAGGAGATGTCGGTTTTACCGGCCCGGATGCGATCGTCCCAGGCGTGGTTCAGGTAGAGGAGCATGATGACGGCGGTCTCGGCAGCCACCCCTGCCAGGGCGATGAAACCTACCCCAGTTGCCACGGACCAGTTATAGCCCAGGAAATACATGATGAGGACCCCCCCGACGAGAGCGAAGGGGAGGGAACCCATAACAATGAGGGTCTCGCCGATCCTCCCGAAATTCAGAAAAAGGAGGAGGAAGATGAGAAGCAGTGTGGCTGGGACCACCAGCACCATGCGAGCCTTGGCCCGTTGCATGAACTCATGTTGTCCGGACCATTGGATGGTGTACCCTGCCGGAAGGGTGACCATGGCGTCCACCATGTCCTGAGCCGCCCGGACATAACCGCCGATATCCTCCGAGTCCGTGTCCACGAAGACCCATACTGTGGGGAAGGCCCCCTCCGTTTTGATGGACATGGGCCCGTCGGCGATCTCAATAGTTGCGATCTGGCCTAGAGGGATTTGTGCCGTTCTGGCCATCTGTGCCATGGAGGTTTGGTCGGCTTGCCCCAGCATCTGCCGGACCGGGATCAGAACCTCCGCCAGTTTCTCCGGCCGATCCCTCAACTCCTGGGGGTACCGGACCCGAATGCCGTACCGTTCCCGGCCCTCCACCGTCTGGGTGATCTCCATTCCCCCGATGGCGGAAGCGATGACCATGTTGGCGTCCTGGATGTTCACTCCGTATCGGGCTGCCGCATCGCGGTCGACCTTAATGTTCAGGTATCGGCCCCCCAGGGGTCTTTCCGAGACGGCGGACCGGGTTCCTGGAACCATAGCGACGGCGTTCTCCACCTCTTTCCCTAGCCGGCCCAACTCAGCGAGATCAGGACCGAAGAGTTTGATGCCAACCGGGGTCCGGATTCCCGTGGCCAACATGTCGATTCGGCCTTTGATGGGCATGGTCCAGGAGTTTGGGATGCCCGGAAACTGGATGGCTTCGTCCATTTCCGCGATCAGGGCCTCCCAGGTCAGCCCCTCCCGCCACTCCTCCTCCGGCTTGAGGACGATGGTGGTTTCGAACATGGCCAGGGGCGCTGGGTCCGTGGCCGTGTTGGCGCGGCCCGCTTTGCCGAAGACCGATTCCACCTCCGGGAAAGTTGCCAGGATGCTGTCCTGCTTCCTCATGGCCTCGTGAGCGGTTCGTACGCTGATGCCCGGGAGGGTCATGGGCATATAGAGGATGGAACCCTCGTTGAGGGGCGGCATGAACTCGGAGCCGATCCGCTGGAGGGGGATCAACGAGAGGATGACCACGGCCACCGTTCCGCCCAGCACCGGCCACCGCCAACGAAGGGCGAACTCCAAAACCGGCTTGTAGACCCAGATGAGGAACCGATTCACCGGGTTCCGAGTCTCGGGGTAAAGGGTGCCCCGGACGAACAGGCCCATCATGACCGGGACCAGGGTGAGGGCCAGAAGGCTGGCACTGGCCATGGCCAGGGTTTTCGTCCAGGCAAGGGGCTTGAAGAGCCGCCCTTCCTGCGCTTCCAGAGCGAACACCGGAAGAAACGACACCGTGATGATGAGAAGACTGAAGAAGAGGGCTGGCCCCACTTCTTTCGACGCCCGAACCACGATTTCCCATCGTTCCCTGGAAGATAGGAGGGACGTGGGGTACTTCCCGTCATCGGTGAAATCAGAGCCTTCCTCGACGGCCAGGCGCCGCTTCTTCTTCCCGATCTCCCGTTCCAGGTGCTTGTGCATGTTCTCGATCATGACGATGGCTGCATCCACCATGGCGCCGATGGCGATGGCGATGCCGCCAAGGCTCATGATGTCGGCACTGATTCCCAGGAATCGCATGGCGATAAAGGCCATGAGGATCCCCAGGGGCAGAGTGAGGATCACCACCAGGGCGCTTCGGATGTGGAAGAGGAATACCAGGCAGACCAGGGCAACGACGATGGATTCCTCCAGAAGTTTTTCCCGGAGGTTTCGGATGGCCCGGAGGATCAGGTCCGATCGGTCGTACACTGGTTTCAGGACAACGCCGGCGGGAAGGCCGGCCTCGATTTCGGTGATCTTTTCTTTCACCCGGTCGATGGTGGCCAGGGCGTTCTCGCCGAACCTCATCACCACGATGCCTGCGACTACGTCACCCCGGCCATCCAGGTCCGCCACTCCTCGCCGCACCCTGGGAGCCAACTGGACCTCGGCGACATCCGCCACCCGGATAGGCACGCCTGTCTGGCTCGCCCCCAAAACCACGGCTTCGATGTCACCCATATCCTCGATGTACCCGAGGCCCCGGACCATGTATTCCTGCTCGGCCATCTCCAGGACCATGGCACCTACGTCCTGGTTCGCTGACCGGATGGCTTCCATGACCTGGTGCACCGACACGCCGAAACCCCTGAGCCGCTCTGGGTCCAAGGTGACCTCGTACATCTGCTCAAAGCCCCCAACCGACGCCACCTCGCTGACCCCGGGGACTGAAGAAAGCTGGTAGCGGAGAAACCAGTCCTGGATGGATCTGAGGTCAGCGAGGGAGTGGGTTCCTGAAGTGTCCTCCAGGACATATTGGAAAATCCAGCCAAGGCCCGTGGCGTCCGGCCCAAGAGCCACGTTGGCGCCATCGGGTAGTCGGCCCTGGATACCAGAGAGGTACTCCAGGACTCTGCTTCGGGCCCAGTAGATATCGGTCCCGTCTTCGAAGATGATGTAGACGAAGGACACACCGAAGAACGAGAACCCCCGGACGGTCTGGGCACCCGGGACCTTGAGCATTTCCGATGCGATGGGGTAGGTGACCTGGTCCTCCACAAGCTGAGGAGCCTGGCCCTGAAAATCGGTCTGAATGATGACCTGGACGTCCGAGAGGTCGGGGATGGCCTCCAGGGGGGTGCTGGCCATGGAAAGCCCACCCCCCACAGCAGCAAAGAGAGCAAGAATCAGGACCAGGAACTTGTTTTGAACGGACCAGTCGATGATTCGCGTCAGCATCATCGGCTCCCGGTTGGTCTTCGATCCTCGGTGCCGACCCCGCCGGTATCCGGGGGCATCACGTGGCCAGAGTGGTCCATCTGGCTTTGGTCCACCTCCGTCCCAGCGGTGTCTGGGACCATGTCACCCATGTCCATGGCTCCCGAATCCTCTGCCCCGCCCATATCCATCATGGAATGGTCCATCCCTGCCATGGTAGCCATGGCCGCCCCCAGGTTCGACTCGGCATCGATGAGGAAGGTGGCGGAGGCCACGACGACGTGGCCCTCTCTCAGCCCCGAGAGAATCTGGATTTGGTCCCCGCTGCTCAGGCCGGTGACGACTTCCATGGGATGGAGTTGGCCATTGCTCATCCTATGGAAAACCATGGACCGTTCACCTGTTTGGAGGACGGCGGACCTTGGAACGAGGAGGGTTTCTTCAATTGCAACCCCCTGAAGCTCCACCTGAGCGTACATCCCGGGCTTGAGTTTGAGGTCGGGGTTTTGGAGTTCCAGCCGGACTCGGCCGGTGCGACTCGAGGCGGAGACGGTGGGATAGACATAGGTGACGGAACCGTGGAACATCTCTCCCGGATAGGCCTCGAGGCTCACCATCCCGTGTTGTCCTTCCCGCACCGCGGAAAGGTCCTTCTCGAACACCTCCGCCTCGACCCAAACTCGAGTCAGATCCGCCAGCTGATAGAGGGCGGCGCCCGGCATGATCCGGGCCCCTTCAACCGCGTTCTTTTCCATGACGATTCCCGAAGCGGGAGCGCGGAGCACAAGTGTTTTGGTGATGGTTCCCCGTTCCTCCAGGGCTCGGATGTCCTCTTCCGGAATGTCCCAGTACGCTAGCCTCCGGCGGGATGCATCGAGGAGTTGTTGGGCGTTCTCCGCCGCCTGATCGCCTCCGGCTTCCGTCGCCTCACGGAGGAGTTTTCGAGCCAGAAGAAGTTCCTCCTGGGCCGTGACGAGGGCCGGGGAATACACCTCCAGGAGGGGCTGCCCCTCCCGAACGGAGGCGCCGGTGAAGTCGACAAACAGCCTCTCCACCCATCCCTCGACCTTCGGGCTAACCGTGGTGAGGCGGGTCTCATCCTGGGTGACAATTCCTACGGTTCTTACGGTGCTGGGAAGGGTCCCAAGGGTCACTGTGGCGTAGGTCACGCCAATCCGCCGGCCCTCATCGGCGCTCAAGGTGACCGGTTGGGCCTCGTCAGCTCCGGCGGACATGGCCGAATGATCGTGCCCTTCCATTGGATCGGCCTCCTGATTCTCGGCCCCTCCGGTTATGGACGAGACTGCCACGACCGCGGCGGACACAACAACCAGGGTCAGAGCGATAAAGATCTGCGAACGGGTTTTCATCGGATCTCCTGAATCGAATCGGCACTGGCGGGAAGGTCACGGCCGACGGTTTGTTCTAGCTGAGCCAGGGCAAAACCGTAGGAGGCGATGAGGTCGAAGTACTCCCCTTCGAACCGATTCACCGCCATCTGTGCGTCGATAAGAGCCATGAAATCGACTCCTCCGACGCGGTATGAGGAGAGAGATGACTCCACCGCTGCCCGGGCCTGGGGCAGGATGTCTTCCGTGTAGAGACGGATCAGGGTCCGGCCCCGGTCCAGTTCCGCCATGGACTCGCCCAGAGCGGCGTTCACGGAAGCCAGTGCATCTTCAAATTGGGCCTTTGCCATGCCCTCCAAAGCTGTGGCTTCCTCCTTAAGCTTTCTCTGACGACTCCCGGCATAAATCGGAAGGCTGAACCCAATCGAGGCCCCTCCCATACTGGCGGGATCACCATCCATTCGACCCAGGGCGTACTGGAGGCCGAGAGTGAGATCGGGCCAAATGGCTTTTCCGGCGAGTTCCCGATTGGATTCGGCCCGGGTGATGGCCAACCGCATAGCCAGTAAGGCCGGCCGACTCTCGACGGCCCACTGGGACAGGGCCCCCACCGAAGGAACCTCAGCAGGCATGGGGGCCAACTCGGGACTTGGAACCGGCGTATCCCCGGAGCGGTTGAGGAAGCCGTTCAACCGTGAAGCCGCACCTCTCCGGAGGGCCAGGAGCCGATGGATATCTGCTTCCATGCGGGCCCGGGCTACCCCAGCCTGCAGGACGTCCGCCTGGGGCCCCGTGCCGGACGAGTACATGGACAGAGCAACGGTTTGAAAGTTCTGAATCAGCCCAAGAGTTCGGCGAAGAACCTGGGTCTGTCGGTCCGTGCGGTAGATCTCATAGAAGGCTGAAACCACCTGGGTCCGGACGGTCCACCACACCTCCTCCGCCGTCATGTCGTCGATTTCTGTGGATTGCCGGGCGATCTTCTCCCTCAGGCCTCGTTTCCCCGCAAGTGGAAACCGCTGGGTCGCCTGGATGGACGGGGCCATGGAGGCCGGCATGGAGGCTGAGAACTCAGGCAGTGCCAGGTTCGCCACACCCACCATGAGTGTGGGGTCTGGGAGGAGTCCCGCCTCCGCCTCTCGGCTTCTGGTTGCGTCCACCTGGAGTCGGGCCGCCCTCAGACGGGGATTCCGTTCTCGGGCGAGGGCGAGAATCTCATCCAGCTTCAAGGTCGATGGGGCTGCCTCCTGGGCTTGGGACGGAGCACCGGCCCAAAGCAGAGACAACAGAATGGCGGCCGGGAATGCCGCCGACTTGGTCTTTCCCCTCATCTACTTCACCCCAGGAGTTGTGGGTCGGATTTCGGGACGTTCAGGAAGGGTACTGCGGATGGGATGAAGGGAAGGTTAAGGAAAGATGAAGAATCCTTAATGCTTGGAGGTCACCTGGAGCTTGAGGCCGCCTGGAGCTTTGAGGGTCCTGCAGAACCCGAACCTCCGCACCAGCGGTTCTTTAGACGACGGGGAGTTCCTTCTTCGATGAGGGGAGTGTGACCCGGAACAGGGCTCCTCCACCCGGCCGGTTCTTAGCTTCGATGCTGCCCCCGTGCAATTCAACGAGGACCCTGGCGATGGCCAGGCCCAAACCGGTTCCGGAGGAGCTCTCGTGGTGGGTTCGGGACTCATCGGTCCGGAAGAACCGTTCGAAGACGGCCTCCAGCTGGTGCTCGGGGATGCCCGGTCCGGTGTCAGCAACCTCGAAAACCGCGCCCGATGGGGTGCTCTTCAAGCGGATCTCCACCTGGCCTCCCGGTGAGGAGTAGCTCACCGCATTTCCCAGCAGATTCCACACGACCCGATCGAAGAGGTCCGGGTCCACCTGGGATAGAACAGGGGTCAGTCCGGGCCCGATGATGTGAATCTCTTTACCCTCTGCCTCAGGAGAGAGGAGTTCCACCGTTCGGCGGACCCGCTCTGAGAGATCCACCTCCTGGATCTGGGGGTGAAGGACGCCCGCCTCTGAACGAGTGAGGGTAAGGAGGTCCTCTGTCAGGCGGGACAGCCGTTCGGACTCTTCCAGGGCACTGTCGAGAACCGCTACGTATTCCTCCGGGGTCCTGCCTCGCCGGAGGGCTACCTCGATCTGACCCCTGAGGGCCGTGAGGGGGGTCCTCAACTCGTGGCTGGCGTCAGCGGCAAACCGCTTTTGGGTGTCCAGGGCGACGTCGAGGCGATTCAGCATCCGGTTCAAACCCTGGACGAGGCGATGATACTCCCACGTGTCAGCAAAGGCTTCGATCTTCCTTTGTGGCTTACCCCGGGCGATGCCCTCGGCCTGGTCGATGATCGCATCCACGGGCCGAACCATCCTTCCCGCCAACCACCAGGCTCCCACGAAGGTGGTGGGGGCGATGGTGCCGAGGATCCCGAGGAGGAGAAGGCCTACTCTCCGGAGCACGCGGTTTCGGGCGTCCAACGGCGCAGCCACCTGAAGCACATGTCGGTTGTGGAGTTCTCCCATGCGCTCCAGGGGATAGTAGAGAGACCGGATGGGGCTCCCTTGGAAAACGCCCCGGGCCCAGACCACCTCGTCGTCGGCGGCCCGTGCCAGGGCGGACGTATCGAGGGGTAGATCTTCCGTAATGTACCGGCCCCTGACCAGACTGGTGCCGTCAGCGCTCCAGATTTGGGCATATCGGTTCAGTTCTCTCACCGATGCGGCTTCCTCCGGAGTGAGCTCCCACTCGGGAAAGTTCATCTCCCCGGCCGGATCTTCGGTGACAGCGGCGGCTTGAATCTTGGCAACATTGAGGAGGGAGGCGTCCAGCTCACTGTCGAGGCCCTGTCGAAGCCCGAGGAAGCTCAGCACGGCCACGGCTCCGACCGCGGTTGTCATGGCCAGGGTGATTCGGACAGCCAGGAGAAACCGGAAGGATCGCATCGGCTTACTCAAGTCTGTACGTCCTGATTCAAGACGTATCCCACACCTCTCACCGTGTGAATGAGAGGGGGGTCTCCGTTCGCCCTGAGCTTCTGACGAAGCTTAGCCACGTGGACATCCACGACGTTGCTCATGGGGTCGAAACTGAGGTCCCAGACCTTTTCGAGGAGGTGGGTCCGTCGAACCACCTCCTCGGGACGAAGCAGGAAGTACTCCAGCAGTTGGAATTCTTTTGCTGTGAGCCTCAGATCCCTGCTGCCCCGTGTCGCGGTATGCCGAATCCTATCCAATTCCAGATCCGCGTAGCGGAGGGCCTCCGACCGCTTGGCGCCTCCCCTGCGAATCAAGGCCCGGACCCTGGCCAACAGGACCTCGAACCGAAAGGGCTTCGTCAGGTAATCGTCAGCGCCCGCGTCCAACCCGCGGACCACCTCTTCAGCCGCATCTCTAGCGGTAAGAAGAAGTATGGGAACGGGGGTGTCCTCTTCCCGAAGGGCCCTGACGATGTCGATACCGGTTTTTCCCGGGAGCATGACATCCAGGATCAAGAGGTCGTAGTCGTGAACGCGTGCTTGGACCTCGCCTTCGGCCCCGTCATGGGCCACATCCACGGAATATCCGTCCTCCCGGAGCCCCTGCTCCAGAAAGCTGGCGACTTTTTTGTCGTCCTCTACCACGAGGATTCGCATGGCCGGCTCCATGGTCCGGTCCCACGGTTCAGCCCCAGGATTGGGGTCACCGGGAAGTCTGTCGGGTTTTGAGGAAGTGTGGATCAACCAAAGATGTGGCTCATCCCGTGTTCACACCACTGACGGGCAAAGGGTCCGGGAAGAGTTCCGGCTTGCCCCCCCCCCTTCACCCTTCCTCCTCACGGACGATTTCCCAACGAAATAGTTGCGAAAAGAAAAGAATCAATGTATTGATATCGGGAGTGCGAGTGTCACCTCGGGACCTCTTTGGATCCGCTGTCCCGATCCCCAGCACCGAATCATCCAACCAACATCGAGGCTTCCATGTCCCTGGCACCCAGTGTCCTGCCGTCTCCGTCTGCGAGAACCCTACGGTCCAATATCAGCATTGCTCTGGTAGTGGGTCTCTTCCTCCCACTCACCATCTCCTGTGGGGATGACTCCACCGGTCCCGACGAAGACACTGTGGTAGGCGTCTGGGACGCCACCTCGTTCAACGCCTTGGGAACGGACCTGATCGCGGATGGGATGACGTTGACCGCATCATTCAACGCCAGTGGGAGCTACACCTTTTCCTTTACGAATGACCAGGTTGGGCTCTGTGAGCCGGGGCCGAACTGCACCCAAGGGGGTACTTATGCGGTCACCGGGAACACCATCACCCTGGACCCCACGGATGGAGACTCGGTTTCCTTCACCCACTCCTTCCAACAGTCGGGCTCCGAGATGACCTGGTCGGGCATGATCGACGGGAACGCGGCGACCATTACCTTCGATGAGTCCTAGGGGGAAATAACACCCAGGGCCACCGCGGCGAAAAGGGGGGAGAGTGGAGATACTCCGTCGGGCCTGCCACCCGAGATGCAGGAGCTTCTGGGCAGGGCGAGCTGGTGGAGACGACGGTGACGACGAGAGGGATGACTTCGACTCGATCTAGGGAAGTGCAGTCCCCTACACGTTGAACCGAACACACACCAGGTCGGCGTCGGAGACCTCGTATTCCTTCCCCTCCACCTGCAGAAGGCCCGCTTCCTTTACGGCCTGCTCTGATCCATGTTCCATGAAGACGGGGAACGGGATCACTTCCGCCCGGATGAAACCCCGCTCCAGGTCTGAGTGGATTTTTCCCGCGGCCTTCCGAGCCCGCGTCCCTCTTCGGATGGTCCACGCCCTCACTTCGTCCTCACCCACCGTGAAGAAGGAGATGAGGTCTACCAACCCATAGGCGGTCCGGATGAACCGGGAGAGGGCGGGATCGGAAAGCCCCATGTCCTCCAGAAAGGCCTTCTGGTCTTCTGGTTCCAGATCTGCAATTTCCGCTTCGACGCTGGCGGAAAGGGACATGCCGGCGGCATCGAGGGCTGCGATTCGGTTTGAAAGCTCTGGGGGGAGATCTTCGCCGGCTTGGTCCTCCTCGCGATTCACTGCGATGAGAAGTGGTTTGTCGGTGAGGAATCCGTAGCCGGCCAATACGGCCCGATTGAGTTCCTCCTCCGGCACAGATCGGAGGGGCAGTTCATCCTCCAACGTCGCTTTCATCTTCTCGAAGGCGGCGATCTCCTGGGCCGGGGCTTGTTCTTTCCGCGCCCGCTCCAGTCGTCGTTCCACGATATCCAGGTCGGCCAACACACACTCGGTGTGGAATGACACCACGTCGCCCTCAGGATCAGGATCGGTATCCAGGGCGGGGTTGGGGAAGTCCCTCACGACCAGGCAAAGGGCCTCCTGGTCCCGGATCTGCTGTAAAAGGCGAGGGGAGAGGCCGGTCTTCTCGGCGCCATACTCACCGGGAATGTCGACGAAAGCCATCTCGGCGTAGGTGGTTTTCTTGGGAGTGAAGATCTGGGATAGGGAGTCGATTCTCTCATCCGGCACCCTGGCCGTCCCTAGGCGCACCTCGCCCCCAAACCCTACCGGGGCATCCAACCCGGTGAGGGAGTTGAAGACCGTAGTCTTCCCTGAACCTGCAAATCCCACCAAACCGATTTTCATGTTCGCGTCTCTTATCCCGTCAGCCGAGGCCATGAACCCCGGATTCCACACTTTAAAAAGCCCACACCAATCGGCTGGCGTGGGGTGGCGCTCCGACCCGGATAATAAAGGCACTTTCCACAGCATTAAAAGCTAGTGGAATACAGGAACATCTGGAACCACGCGCGGTGATCGGCCACCGCAAAACTTAATGGGGTTACGCAATTGGCGCGGCGGCGGTAAGATACCCCCTGTTTTCCCAATCATCTTTCGGGAGGGTCGTATGAAGAGATCACGCCTTACGCGATCAGCCGTATTCCTGACCGTGCTTTTTGCCACCTCCGGACTCGGGATTCCGTCGGAGGCGCAGGACCTGAGCCTTACCGACCAGGTCATCGAGAGGACCCTGGACAACGGCCTGACCGTTCTCATGGTCGTCAGGCCTCAAACCCCCCTCATTCGATGCATCCTGGCCTACCGGGTGGGTGGAGTGAACGAACGCCCAGGTATCACCGGAATCTCCCACTTTCATGAGCACATGATGTTCAAGGGCTCGTATTCCATGGGTGTGAAGCCCGGGATGCTGGAGCGGGATCAGGAGATCATGGCCCAGATCGACGACGTCATGGCGCTGATCGTCGAGGAAGAGTCGAAGGTCAGGGGGCGGGACGAGCAGAAGATCATCGACTGGAATGCCCAGGTTTCCGAGCTCATCAATCAGCAGCGGGAAGAGACCATGCTGGGTGAAGAACTTTGGGGGGCCTATCAGGAAGCTGGTGGTACCGGGATCAATGCTTCCACCGGGTCGGAAATGACTCAGTACTACGTCACCCTTCCCAAGAACAAGATCGAGCTCTACCTGGCCCTCGAGGCGGACCGGATGGTGAATCCGGTGTTCCGGGAGTTTTATGCGGAACGGGACGTCATCACTGAAGAGCGTCGTATGAGTGAGAATCGCCCCGGCTTTTTCTTCAACGAACAGTTGAACGCCACCTTCTACGGAGCTCACCCCTACTCCTCAGGGGTCATCGGGTGGATGTCCGACGTTTCGAAGGTGACTCGGGACGAGATGAAGGAATACAGGGACCTGTATTACCGGCCCGACAACGCGACCCTGGTCATGGCTGGCGACATCGATGTGGACGCGGTCATGCCCCTGGTGGAGCAGTACTTCGGGGGGATCCCCTCCCGGGGAAAATCTCCACGGGTGAGGACCCGTGAGCCCAGCCCCGAGTTCTATCGGGAGACGGTGGGCCCGGATTTCGACGCACCCTACATCGAAAAGAGGGTGTATGGCCGGGCTGCCACGGCCCCATCGGTGCAGATTCTCTTCCACGCACCGCCTCTCTGGCAGGATGACCTGGCTCCCCTCTACATGCTGGGCCGGGTCCTGAGTTCCCAATCTGGAGAGATGCATCAGGCCATGGTTCTGGATCGGGAGCACGCCACCAGGGTGGGCGCCAGCGCTTCCAATTCCATGTACGACGGGTCCTTCCGGTTCTCGGCCTCGATCAAAGAAGTCCGGGGGCAGCAGGTCGTTTCGTCGGACGAGATCGAGAGAGAACTCTGGGAGTTCATCGAGAGTGCGAAGACGGAGGCCGTTGATCCCGATCTCCTGCAGAGGATCAAGAATCAGGTTGAGGCCCAGTTCCTACAGAGCCTCAGGGGAACGGGCATCGCGAGCTCCCTTGCTCGCATGGAAACAGCCTTTGAATGGGAGTTCATTGAGGAGCAATACCAGCAGCGTATGGCTGTAACGGCAGAAGACCTGATTGATGCCGCTCAAAAGTACTTCACGAGAGACAACAGCGTTACCGGAGTTCTGGAGCGCGAGAGATGATGTCCTTTGAAACTGTCAGAAATGAGGAAAAGACAATGTTGAGAAGACTTACATCGCTGTCGCTCGCTCTGGTCATGGTTGTTGGCACGATCTCCGCGTGTGACGGCGGGTCCCAACGAGGGCCCCGACCGGAGGATTTTTCCTATGAGCCTCTGGACTTTTCACCGCCTTCCCCGGACGGGTACCGAACCGAGCTTTCCAATGGTCTGATCGTCTATATCGCCGAGGACCATGAGATCCCATGGGTGGATGCATCCCTCATGGTCAGGACCGGGCCGTTCCTGGAGCCGGAAAACAAGATCGGTATTGCCTCCCTGACTTCCCGGATCATGAGGGAAGGGGGCACCACGTCCATGACCGGGGAAGAAATCACTGAGCGAATGGACTTTCTGGCGGGATCAGTTTCCGCTACGAGTCTCTCCATCCACACCCGGTATTTGGACGAGGCCATGGGAATCTGGATGGATATCCTCAACAACCCGGCCTTTCCCGAGGATAAAATCCGGAGGAACAAGGAAAGCGCCCTGGTTGCCTACGAAAACCGGAACAAGAACGTCTCGACAGTTGGGAGAAGGGCGTTCAGCGGGCTGGTGTACGGAGAGGATTCCCCTATCAACGCGACACAAACGGATGCCATCATCAACGGGTTAAACCGGGGTGATCTGTTCGATTGGCACAGCCGGTACTGGGGAGCCAACAACGCGATCCTGGTGGTGGCTGGGGACTTCGATCGGGAGGAGATGCTCCAGAAGTTGGAGGAGACTCTTGGGCAGTGGGGCGATGCGGAGGAAGCCGTTCCGGCCATACCCGAGGTTGCCCAAGCGGCCGCACCCGGTGTCTACATGATCGAGCCCGAGGTGATCCCGAATCAGGGGGTAATCCAAATCGGCCACCTGGGCCTCATGCAGGACCACCCGGACTATGCGGCCGTGGACCTTATGAACTACATCCTGGGGGGAGGATCCTTCTCGTCCCGGATCATGAAGATCGTTCGTTCGGACAACGGGCTGGCGTACTCCACGGGATCTCGGTTTTCTGGTGGAACCCTGTATCCTGGGACGTTTACGGCCAGCTGTCAGACCAAGAATTCCACCGTAGTATTTGCTGCCCAGTTGATGCTCAGGGAAATCGAAAAAATCCGGAACGAACCGGTGCCTGAGGAAGACCTGGAGTTCGCCAGAACCGCTCGCGTCAATGCTTTTCCCGCGTTGTTCGGCGGTGGCGGCCGGAGCGGGGCCATGTTCGGAACCCTTCGAAACTTCGCCAACCTGGAGTTCAACCATCGCCCCATGGACTATTACCAGTCCTATGTTCAGCGGTATGAGGCGGTGACGGTTGAGGATATCCAGCGGGTGGCTCAGGAGTACCTACGGCCGGAAAACATGATCATCATGATTTCCGGGAATATCGAGGAGAGCCGGGCCGGGGCCGATGAGTTGCTCCCGAACCAGGCCACCATCGATGAACTAGCTGCCGTGTTCGGTGGAAGAACCATCGACGGGTTGGCTGAGAAGTACGGAGATGGGTCTGTAAAAATCCTCGAACTGAGGTAGAGAGAAGCTGTCATGACCCTCCCGGGAGTCGACCCGGGAGGGTCATTTGTTTTGGGGCCCGCCTAACCAAGATCCCTGACTCTTACCTCGATGTCCTCGTCGCCGGCCAGAAGCTTCACCAACTCCCCAGTTTCCGTCTCGCCAAAGTGATAGGGATAGAGTATCCGGGGCCGGAACGCTTTTGCCGCCTCAGCCACCATCTCCGGCGTCATGGTGTAGGGAAGGTTCATGGGGAGGAACGCCACTGAAATGTCCTGGAGTGCCTTCATCTCCGGCGTATTTTCCGTGTCCCCGGCTACGTAGACCCGGGTGTCACCGAAAGTGATGATGTAGCCGTTGCCACTTCCTTTGGGATGGTAGGGCATTCCCTCCGCCCGCACGTTCACGATGTTGTAGGCCGGAACGGCTTCGATCTTGAACCCAGCCACTGAAGCCGCATCTCCATTGGCCATTACCGTAGCCCCTTCCAACCGGTCGGAGCAGGAAGTCGACACGACCACCTGGGTTCCAGCTTTCGTGATCTGCTCCACGGCGGCGGGATCCAAATGGTCACCGTGTTCGTGGGTGATGAGAATCAGGTCGGCGTCGGGGAGGGTGCTGTAGTCGGCTTCCCTGCTCACAGGGTCGACGTGGACGACCCTCTCACCGAGAGTGAACATGAGGGTGCCGTGGCCAACGAAGGCGATGGTGAGGTCGCCGGCCGAGGTGGAAAGGACATCCTCCTGGATTTGGTCCTGTCCATTGACCGGTGAGCTTGGGCAAACGGCAAAGAAAAGGAACAACAGAAGCAGAACAGCCCTTTGCATTTTGTAACTCCTTCATCGGTAAGTGTGGCGCTACGCCTCAATCTTCCTCCCTTTCCATAGAAAAGCCATCCCCAGCGGCACCGTTTAGGGCGAATGCTCAACCTGGCTAAACAGGTTCCGTGCCAAAAAGAAAAGCCCTGCGTTTGCAGGGCTTTTCCTTACATCTTCACTGAGGATGTCCCCTGGAGGGGACGATCCGGTGTCGATCCGGAACGGGTCCTGGAGGAGGTGTGGTCCTTCTCCTTAGCCCTCCCAAGCCTCGAGGAACCGGCTTCCGCCCTCGGCTTGGGCGATGAGTTCCTCGACGATGGCTTTAAGCTGATCGTAGGGGAGGGTACCGATGACCATTCGCCCATTCAGAATCATGGTGGGCGTAGAGCGGATCCCGTATGAGAACTCGTCCGAGGTCTGCTCGTACTCCTTCCCGGTCTGAATCAACTCCTGAACGCGGGCCTGGGTTTCGGGGTCGGTCAGCCCGTCAGAAACGCCGAACTGTTCGCCCAACTCCTGGATCCAGTCCACCCGCTCGGCTCCCCGGGGCGGCGGCCAGTTCCCCCAGATGTGCTCGTAGATTTCGTTGAACTTCTCCGGATCATGAGTGGCCAGGTAGTGGACGTCACAGGCACCGGGGTGGAGGTCTTTCTCCACCACATCGTTGCAGAGTGCTTCCAGGGGGAAGGGTTGGAAAGCGACATTCAGTTTCCCTGGAAACTCCTCAGACAGTTGGTGGATCTGATCCGCCAGTCGTTTGCAATCTGGGCAAAGGAGATCCGCGTATTCCACGATCTGGACCGGTGCCTCGGAGAACTCTTCCGTGGACTTGACGGGTTGGAAGGGTGAAATGACGCTGGGGGCCCCAACTTCAGGAAGTGAGAAATACTGCTCGAGAATCCGTGCCTGCACCCCGCCGGTCTGGGCATCGGCCTTCGCCTCATGGAAGTGGGCAAAGCCGAAAGCTCCAGCCAGGGTAATGATGCCGAAGGTGGCCACGTGGAGAATCGAGGGCCGTATCCACTTCTGGAAGAAGCCCGGAGAATCGCTGTCGACGCCGTATTTCCAGAAGAGGAAGAAGGAGATGAAGGAGGAGAGGTAGAATCCGCTGCAGAGAAGGCAGAGGCTCCCAAGGACGAACACCGAATAGGAGAGGAGCGTCACTACTCCGATGACGTTCAGGAGAGAGATGCTCTTGTTGGTTCTCTCGAAGGCTTTGGAGGGGAAGAGAGTGCCCAGCATCACCAGTGCCCCCACAATGATCCCGAAGTACCCGATGGGCACACCGGCAATCTGGGAGATCTCGGAGAAGGCCGAGCTGTCACAGTTGAAGAAAGCGTTGATGTCGCAGAACGAACCCTCGAAGATCGTCTCCGGGAAATTCGCCGCGAAATAGTGTTCGATAGTCATAGCGGAGGCAACGATCATCCCCAAACCTGAGATGAAACTCAGGATTCGTGGGAGAGTGACCCCGCTCAAAGTCAGGGAACGGTCCATAATGGACTCCAGTTCAGTGCCCGGGTTTTGCCGAATCCAGGCAGTCGGGTTGGTCGATGCCCTATTTGTACTTGACGGAGCAGCCGTAGGGTTGGGTGGTGGTGCGGGTCACAGGTTCTCCGGCCATGGCCTCTTCAATGGCCTGGACCAGGTAACTGTGAGCGCCTTCAATATCTTCTAGACGGGGAGTTGGCCGGTCGTCGATGGCACCGTTGTACAGGAGGAGGCCTTCCGGGTCGATGACGTACATCTGTGGGGTGGTCTTGGCCCCGTAGGCCATTCCTACCCCTCCCGCTGGATCGAGAAGAACCGCAGCCGCTTTGTTTCCGTTCTCGGCGTTCATGGCGTTCATCTCGGCGGGCTCATAGTGGCCCTGCTGGCCCGGAGCCGATGAAACGACGGAGAGCCAGATCACACCTTTTTCGCCGTATTCGGTCTGCAGCTTTTGCATGTTGCCGCTGCCATAGTGCTTCTGGACGAAAGGGCATCCGTAGTTGAGCCACTCCAGGATCACCCATTTCCCCTCATAGTCCGAAAGGGAATGATCGTTTCCGTCCGAGTCCGGCAGGGTGAAGGCCGGTGCCGCGGCCCCGATCTCCGGATCCTGCATTTGAGCGGTCAGTTCTGGGCTCGTCGGAAGAGCCAGGGCCCAGATGACCATCAGGGCTGAAAAAACTCTCATCGATAAAAATCCTTCCAATATGGAATTCGAACCTGTTGGTTCGGAGTTTATGGTTTCGGCGGGGAAAGTACTGGCCAGGGCATCATGGTGAAAGAAGGCCCCCAAGGGCGTTCAGCACGATCTGCTCTGTAAGAATGGCCGGAAGGAGCAGGGGTGGAGCCCCAGGTGTTCCATCGTACAGGGCGTAAACGGGAACCCCGCTTCGGTTCAGAGCCTGGAGGGCTGCTGTGATCGCGGGGTCCTGACGAGTCCAGTCGGCCTTGAAGAGGGCCACATTCTTATCTCTGAACCCTTCCTGTACCGTTTCCGTGGAGAGCACCATCCGCTCATTGACCTGGCAGGTCAAACACCATGCGGCGGTGAAATCAACGAATGCCGGCCTCCCCTGGGCCAGGGTCTTCTCAACGTCCTCCTGGGCGAAGGAGAGCCACCCCTCCTTCACAGCCATGAGGGGAGCTTCCTGGCTGCTTCCCCGAAATACCATGAATAGGGCTGCAACAAGGAAACCCAGCGAGATGACCCGGGCCGCGATGCCGCTTCTGAGATCGGTCCGATGCCACCTCCCAACCAACCATCCGGCCACCGAGACCAGCAGGAGAGCCGAAAGGAGATAGGTGGCGCCTCCCACCCCGGTCTGCTGACCGAAAACCCAAAGCAGCCAGATGACGGTGGCGAACATGGGGAAGGCCAGGACCTGCCTCAGGGTCTCCATCCATGGGCCGGGTTTGGGCAAGCGTTCCAGGAGCCCGGGGGCCAGAGAAAGAACCAGGTAGGGAACGGACATTCCGAGTCCGATGACACCAAAAACCAGGAGGGTCTCCGGTACCGAGCGGGTTAGAGCAAAGCCCAGGGCAGCGCCCATGAAGGGGGCCGTGCAAGGCGTTGCGATGATGGTCGCCAGGACCCCGGAGGCCAGCGATTCCCCGTAGCCGCCGGAGCCACCAGCCCCCCCGCCAACCCGAGTGAAGGAGGTCCCTATTTCGAACACCCCCATGAGGTTCAGGCCGATGGCGAAGAAGAGGGCGGCCATGAAAGCCACGAATGGAGGAGACTGTAACTGGAACCCCCAACCCAATTGGGCGCCGCCGGCCCGGAGGGCGATGAGGAGGCCAGCGAGAGCCAGGAATGTCAGGATCACTCCGAGAGCGAAAAACAGCCCCTGATTCCTGATCTGGGTTCGGTCATCCCCCCCGTGACTTGCGGCTCCCAGGATCTTCAGGGATAAGATCGGGAAGACACAGGGCATGAGGTTGAGGATGATCCCGCCCAGGAAAGCGAACAGGAGGGCCACGGCCAGAGTTACCCCCTGGCCGGTTCCGCCGGCACTCGGAGTTTGGGCTCCAACAGTGCCTTCCGGCTGCCCGGCCACAGGAACGTCGATCAGAAGCCCCGCCACCGATCCGGCCGGATCCCAAGATCCACCATCCTCGGCGTTGAGAACTCCCCGGAGGACGGCTTCTGGCTTCATGGCGTAGGCAGAGCCGGCCACATCAAGAGACAACGTCGACCCATCGATGGATTTGACCTGAGGGGCAGCGTGGTCGATTACGCTTGAGCCTGAGGCGAAAAAGTACACCGAGTCTGGAAGGGAGAGAGCAGGGTCGGTGGCTTCCAGGGTCAGGCGGTACCCAGTCTCGGTTACCTCCGCCTGGGCCGTCCATCCGTCCACCGGAGCCGGGAGATGTGCCCGAGCCTCCCGGAAAAGGTCAACCCATTGGGGATCGGCCTCGGAGGCGCCGGGCGACACCGGGACCTCGAGGGAGAGTTCGGCATAGGCCGGCAGGCAGATGGTCTCACATATCAACCAATCGACCATTGCATCCAGGGTAACGGATGTTGCCCCGGCGAGATCGGCTGAAGGTGTAACCTCCACAAGGAGGGCGACCTCATGGGAATAACCGTAGTCCACCAGGGGATAGGCGACGATCCGCCCTGGCACCGGCCATTGGATTTCCCCCGCCTCGAACCCTTCTGGGAGGGTCCATTCGATAGTGGTGGGGAGCCCTGAATCCCCTGCGTTTTCCCAGTAGTTGTGCCACCCCGGATCCAGGTCGAAGTGGAGCGCGACGGTGAAAGGGGTTCCGGCATGTATTGCCGATACCTCTGAGATCAACGTGGCGGTGCTGTTGGGACTCGGATCGTTTTCCTGGGCATGCAGGCCGGGTGGAAGTGACCACCCGCATGTCATCAGGACCAGGGCAGAAAGCCAGAGGCCTCTACTTGGCACGGCTACTCTCTTGAACGGACGCAAACTCTCGTCAATCCTGGCGTGAGGATCGTTTACTCGGTTTTCTCGAATTGGAGTGTACTGGAAACGGAGGAGGGTTTCCAGAGCCGGCGGAAGGGTGTCGTTTTTGGCCTTCGTCTAGCTGTCCTTTCCGTGCTCTTCCAGGAACTCCTCGGCCCCTTCCGGGAGGAGAAGGTTGTCGGAGATCTCGGCGATCTCTTCGGCATGTTGCCAGACGGCTTCCAGAGCCTTCAGCTCTCCCTGTAGGGCTCTTCGCTCCTGCTCCTCGTGGAGGGCCATTTCCAGAGCGAGTTTGGCCGGGCGGGGGAGCCGATTGACCACTCCCATGTGCTTTTCCTTGATGGGCTTCCAGGACCCGTCACCGGCCGGCCGAGTCCAGAGGTTACCATCTTCGCCGGCCCGTTCGAGAGACACGTTCTTCAGGAATTCCATGGGATGCCCAGCGTCTTCGATCTCTCTCACTGCATCCTGAACCACGCCCTTCCCGGCCCCGGATCGGTTGATTCCGGGGATAATCCTGGTGGCCACTCTCAGGGCCTCCTTCCCCTCCCAACGCATTTCCGTCTTGCCCTTCTTGATTTCGATAATCCACTCGTCCGCTTCCCCGGCTGAAAGAAGCCTGGCCTTTTCCAGATGAGGGGCCTTGAGCTTGATGATCTTCCCGTCTTCATCCTTAAGACGCACCAGCGTTCGGGTGTTCCGAACGATGTTCACCCAGTTTCCGGATTGTCCCACCAGGGCTCCCGAGAGCACACCGGTCGCCACGCCGGCGATGGCAATGGTGCCGATCGCGACTCCGGCTCCGACTCCTAACCAGATGGCCTTTTTCCTCCGCCTTCCGAACTGGTCACCGTATCGCCAGGCGGCGAACTCGGGCCGAAGCGGAGCTCCGATCCTGACCAATTCCGTGCCCTCCAGATGACGGGCAAGGCCGACGTTTTCCGATGAGGCCCGGGTCCGGATACCGTGGTAGATGCGTTCACAGTCCTCAATGGCTTCCCATCGTTCTTCGATAGGGGAGAGGTTCCAGCGCTCGCACTTTCTGCACACCACCCAGAGACGCCCCTTTGATGAGTCAAAGGCAAGGCGCCGTCCGATGGGGAAGTGTTCAATGATCTGGTTTTCCCCGAGGGTCTGGTTACAAAACA
>CAYOVN010000008.1:0-47329 GCA_964407425.1 uncultured Gemmatimonadaceae bacterium | reverse complement strand
CCCCCCTCCCAGCCCTGAGGACTCGAGTCGCCATGGAGAGGAACCCTGTTCGGCCCAGAATCTCGTCATCGGTGACGACGTGGAGACCCGGAATCACTCGAAACAGATCCCCTCGGCCAGGGGGTGCCCCTTAAGCCAGGCCGCCATTTCCATCCGCCTCTTCCCTGGACTCTGAATTTCACCGACCCCAATAGCGCCCTTTCCACAGGCCACTAGAAGGCCCCGGGAGGAATCCGCTTCCAGGACCGTCCCGGGAGATGCACCGTGCCTGAATCGGGGTTCGGGAGAGGGCGAAAAGATCTTCACCGTCTCCTCCTCCAGAAGAGACCAGGCCCCGGGGAGCCGATCCAGACCCCGCAGATGCCAGCCCACCTCCTGAGCGGTTCGGCTCCAATCCACCCGGGCCATATCCCGATTCACCTTGGGAGCGAAGGTCGCTTCCGAGGGGTCCTGTTCAACCTCTTCGGCGGCGTCTTCTTCCAAAAGGGCCAGGGCCTCAACGAGGGCCTCGGCCCCCAGTTCGGAAAGGCGCGTGCTCAATTCCGTGGATGTTTCCAAAAGTCCGATTTCTTCCGGTGTCTGATGGATGACCGGCCCGGCATCCATCTCCAGAACCATCCGCATGATGGTCACACCGGTGGTTTTGAGGCCCCGAAGGATGGCCCAGTGGACCGGAGCCGCACCCCGGAGTTCAGGAAGAAGGGAGGCGTGAACATTGATGGACCCCCCGGGTGGAACGGAGAGGATCTCCGATCCAAGGAAATGACCGTAGGCGACCACCACCGAAATGTCCGGCTTCAACTCCCGGATCTGTCTCAGGAAGTCCTCTCCACCGGGCCTCTCGGGAGTCAGAACGGGAAGGCCTTCCTCTTCCGCCACCTGCCTGACGGGGGAAGGTGTCAGCTTTCGGCCCCTGCCCGACCGGCGGTCCGGCTGGGTTACCACCCCAACGATCTCGTGGCCCTCTTCGGTCAGAGCCCGAAGGGATGGAAGCGCGAAAAGCGGCGTCCCCCAGAACAAAACCCTCAGGACCCTTCCTCCTCCGCTCGGCTCTTCTGCCATTTCCTCATGAGCAATCGCCGTTTCAGGGGACTCACCCGGTCGATGAAGAGAATCCCGTCCAGGTGATCGATCTCATGCTGGATCGCTCTGGAGAGGAGGCCGGAGACCTCCAGTGTGACGTCCTCACCATCTGGGCTCAGCCCTTCCACGGTCACCGTGGAGGGCCGCTCCACCACTTCTTCCATGCCGGGAATACTCAGACACCCCTCGGGCTCCCTGTCCGTCGCCCGGCTGAACTCCACCACCCGTGGGTTGATAAGGGCCAAAGCACCGACACCATCTTCGTCGGCACTTCGGACATCCACGACAATGACCCGGTCGGAGACCCCGACTTGGGGGGCCGCCAGCCCCACACCCTCGGCATGGTACATCGTCTCGAACATGTCCTCGACGAGGTCCCGGATTCCATCGCTCAGCTCTCCTACCGCCTGAGCGGGCTCCCGAAGGACCGGATCTCCGAGGATTCTGATTTCCCGTAAAGACATTGCCCCAGCCTTAGCCTGACCCGCCTTCGACCATTCTACTCGGGAGCTTTGTCGACCAGCACCTGGGCGATGCGGGCCCGCTGGACGACCAAACGCGTATTCTCCCCGGTCTTCACGGTCACCCGGTCATCCTGGGCGTGGACCACGGTTCCCATGATCCCACCCGCCGTGATGACTTCGTCCCCCTTCTTCAGCTCTTCAATCATCTGGCGGTGCCGCGCCTGTTCCTTCCTCTGCGGTCGAATGAGGAGGAAATAGAAAATGAACCCAATGGCCACGAACTGCGCCAGGAGGATCATCGAGCTGTTGCCCCCTTCACGGGGCACCGCAAGTACTGCAAGCATGGCTGTGTTCACCGCCAACTCCTGAAAGAAAAGCGCGTTAGTCGTTATGTCCTCTAAAGCTAATAGGACCAGGGCTCCTAGCCAGTAGCCCCACTCCCCTCATACCGGGACAGCCAGTCCCTGCTCCAACTCTGAAAAGTGCCTTCCTGGATCTTCTCCCGGGCTGATTCGGCCAACCGAATCAGGAACCGGAGGTTGTGCAGGGTGAGAAGTCGATGGCCCAGCAACTCCTTCGCAACGGCGAGGTGCCGGAGGTACGCCCGATCGAATCGCCTGCAGGTGTAGCAGTCACAGTCCGGATCGACGGGGCCGGTATCCCTCTTGAAGCGGGCAGCTTTCAGGTTGAGCTGACCATCTCTCTCCGACCAGGCCGTGCCATGTCTCGCGTTCCGGGTCGGTGCCACGCAATCGAAGAGGTCACAACCCCGGGCCACGGCCCGAAGGAGGTCGTCGGGGTAGCCTACGCCCATAAGGTAACGAGGGGATCCCTGGGGGAGTTCCCCGTCGAGGACCTCAAGAGTCCGCCACATGTCGTCCTTCGCCTCTCCGACACTCAGCCCACCGATTCCAAGGCCGGTCCAATCGTCCATGGAAAGGACATCCCGGGCCTGCTGGGCCCGGAGGTCGTCGTAGACATTCCCCTGAAGAACCGGGAAAAGGGCCTGGTCCGGTTTGGGCGTCTCCATCTGAAGGCTATTGAAACGGTCCCTGCACCGGGCCAGCCAATGGAGGGTCCGCCGGTTGGCCTCCTCCACCGTCACCCGATCCGCCCCGCCCGGCGGGCATTCATCAAAGGCCATGACCACATCGGCACCCAGCGCCCGCTGAATCTCCATCACGTTTTCTGGAGTGAAGAGATGGGACGAGCCATCGATGTGGCTTTGGAATACGACTCCTTCGTCCCGGATCCGGTTGATGCGGGCAAGGGAAAACACCTGGAACCCTCCGGAATCGGTGAGGATCGGACCTTTCCACCGCATGAAATCGTGGAGCCCGCCCAGCTCCTGAACCAGATCATGCCCCGGGCGGAGGAAGAGGTGATAGGTGTTGGCCAGGATCATGGAGGCGCCGATGGAACCCACTTCCTCCGGAGTCAGCGTCTTGACGGTACCTTGGGTCCCCACGGGCATGAAGGCTGGGGTCCGGACCGGACCATGGGGGGTTTCGAGGGTACCCGCCCTGGCCGACCCCTCCGTGCCCTCCAGGTAAAAGGAGAATGGTCTGGAAGGTACGCTCTCGTTTCCACGGGCTTCCGTTTCAGTCATAGGACCACCATGGCATCCCCATACGAGTAGAAACGGTACCCTTCTCGGATGGCCACTTCATAGGCCTTCCGCATTCGATCATACCCCGCGAAGGCCCCAACCAACATGAGGAGGGTGGACCTCGGCAGGTGGAAATTGGTAATCAGCCCATCCACTACCCGGAACTGGTACGGGGGTCGAATAAAGAGCCTCGTACTTCCTGCCCCGGGCCTGAGTCGGCCGTCCTCACCTACCCCGGTTTCCAGGGTCCGAACCACCGTCGTGCCCACAGCCCAGACCCTCCCTCCCTCCACCTTGCAACGATTGACGGCAGAGGCCACCTCGGCCGGAATCCTATAGACCTCGGCGTGCATGGTATGGTTCGCAGGATCCTCCACCTCCACGGGCCGGAAGGTTCCGACGCCTACATGGAGGGTGACCTTGGAAATCCGGACACCCCTGAGGGCCAACTCATCCAGCAGGCCGTCGGTGAAGTGGAGGCCAGCCGTCGGAGCCGCCACCGACCCAGGCTCCCGGGCATAGACGGTTTGGTACCGTTCCCGGTCCAAGGGCTCATCCTCCCGATCGATATAGGGGGGAAGGGGCATATGTCCGAATCGCTGGATGGCCTCTTCGCCGGTCAGGTCGGTGATGAGCCGTACGATCCTTCCACCGTCGGGAGTGGAGTCCAGTACCTCGACGGTGAGGTCCGGATCGATCTCGACTGTACGGCCAGGTTTGAGCTTCCCTCCGGGCCGGACCAAAGCCTCCCAAACTTTGTCTTCCTCGCCGCTTGGCCGTTCCCCGACCGCTCCCGGGCCCGAATCCCCCCTGAACGGTCGGAGAAGGAGGACTTCAGCGAGGGCCCCGGTCGGTTTCCTTCCTTTGAGTCGGGCAGGAAGGACCTTGCTCTCGTTCAGGACCAGAACATCACCGTGGGAAAACAGGCCCACAATGTCGGAGAAAAGGAGGTGCCGAGGCTGGGACGAGGATCGGTCGACGGTCAGGAGCCGGCTCTGGTCCCTGCGATCCATGGGGTATCGGGCGATCCGGTCCGACGGAAGCTCGTAGTCGTAGTCGGATACCCGGGCCCCGGGAGCCGGAGGGGAACTCGAGTGGTTCACTCTTCAAAAAGGAGCGACTGGGGCCCATCGGGCTTTTCTGGATGGATGTAGCCGAACCGATGGAAGGCCCGGGGAGTCGCCTCCCGTCCTCGGGAGGTCCTCATGAGGAACCCTTCCTGGATGAGGAAGGGCTCGTAGACCTCCTCCAGGGTCGAAGCGTCCTCACCAAGGGCGACGGCGAGGGAGTTTAGTCCAACTGGGCCTCCATCGAATTTCTCGATGATGGTCTTGAGGATCCGTCCATCCATCTCGTCCAGTCCGTACTCGTCCACATCCAGGAGTTCAAGGGCCGCTTCCGCCACCTGCCGATCAATGACACCGTCGGCTCGGACCTGAGCGTAGTCCCTCACTCGTCTCAGCAGCCGATTCGCTACCCTCGGCGTACCTCTGGATCGAGTGGCCAACTCGGTGGACCCATCCTCCGTAGTTTCCACACCAATGATCTCGGCACTTCTCCGGATGATGACTCCCAGATCCTCCGAAGGATAGAAATTCAGCCTCTGAACGATCCCGAACCGGGCACGCATTGGGGCGGTGAGCAAGCCGAACCGAGTCGTGGCCCCCACCAGTGTGAAAGGTTCGATATTCATGGTCATGGTCTGGGCCTTGGGTCCGTCAGAGAGACGGATCTCTATCCGAAAATCTTCCATGGCCGGGTACAAGAACTCTTCGATGATGGGTCTCAACCGGTGGATCTCATCGATGAAGAGGATGTCCCCTTCCCGTTGATTCGTGAGAATCCCCACCAGATCAGCAGGCTTCTCCAGGACCGGTCCGGAAGTGGTTTTGATGTTTACGCCCATCTCCCGGGCCAAGAGCGTCGCAAGTGTTGTTTTACCCAGCCCCGGTGGTCCATGAAAGAGGAGATGATCCAGAGGATCCCGTCGCTGCAGGGCTGCCTCGATGGCGATGGAAAGGGCTTCCTTCACCTTCAACTGGCCGATGAACTCGTCCAGGCGTTGGGGCCGGAGGGAGAGTTCCGCCGGGGCGTCTTCCAGAAGTTCTTCCGGAGTTGTGACCTCGTGCTTTCGAGTCATCGTCGTATCAAACCACCTTGGGTCCCTGACCAGAAAGGACCTTCCGGATCAACTCTTCGGTGGATAACTCTTCCCCCTCCTTGAAGGCCTTCCGAATCGCGGCATCGGCCGCGGTGAAAGAGTATCCCAGCGATACCAGGGCGGCGACGGCTTCCCCGACAGTCTGCGACCCCCCCACACTCGTCCCTGAATCGATGGCCAGGTCCCCCACCTTTTCGGAAAGCTCGAGGACGATCCGTTCCGCCTTCTTCTTTCCGATTCCACTGACCTGGGTAAGGGCCGCCAGGTCCCTTTCAGCAAGGGCCTGGGCCAGTCGGCGGGCAGAGAAGGCCGAAAGCATAGCCAGGGCCACCTTGGCCCCGATGCCTGATGCGGTCAGAAGACGCTTGAAAAGCTCCCTTTCGTGGAGTTCCAGGAACCCGTAGAGGGAAACAGAATCCTCCCGGTTGACCTGAACCGTCCTGATCTCCACCGGCTCCCCTTCCTGGGGAAGTCGCTCCATAACCGTCAACGGAACCTCTACCTCATACACGACTCCGCCGTTGGTCTCGACCTCCACGAAACTCATCTCTCGGGAAAGCAGGATGCCTCGAAGACGGCTGATCAACGGATCCTCGGAAGTTGGGGGGAAGCCCGGCAAAGCTCGACCGGTGCAACACACATGGAACCTTTGGGTTCTCTTCGGAGGCAAGATAGGGCTCCCCCCCCAGGAAGGGGAAGGCATACCATCCAGATCATTGCTTTGGAGTCCGTCCAGGATCTGCGGCCCACACCACTACCCTGACAGGCTCCCATGAGTACCCAGGGCGAAGAAGTGGCACAGCGCCGCCGCAACACCGTCAGCCGCATCAGCCGGGGTTGGAGGAGACTTCAGATGGAGATGTCGCTGGACCATATACCCCACCTGATCCTTCGTGGCGCCTCCGGTTCCTACGACGGCCTTCTTGATTTCCCTGGGTGAATACTCGGCGATGGAGAGGTCCTTCAGAGATGCGGCCAGCAGGATAGCCCCCCTGGCGTGCCCCAGGGTCAGGGCGCTTTTCACATTCTTGCCCTGAAAAACGTCCTCCACCGAAATGGCCTGGGGCTCAAAACGCTGGATGAGTTCCTGAATACCGAGGAAGATGTCCTTGATCCTATCAGGCAGCCTCTCCCCGGAGGAGGTCCGGATGACGCCGCACTCCACGAGGGAAAGGGACCCGTCATTTCGCCTGGAAACTACACCGTAGCCGGTGACGGCTGTACCAGGATCGATCCCGAGAACGATCCCCACGCTGCTCTACTCCGCTTCAGCCAACGAGGCCTCGTCAATATCCGCGTTGGAATGGACCTTCTGGACGTCGTCGTTCTCCTCTAATGCGTCCACGATGCTCAGGAGCTTCTCAGCGTCTCTTCCGGCCACCGAAACCTCGTTCTTGGCGATGAAAGTCAGCTCCGTCTGGGAAGACTCCACTCCAGAAGCTTTCAACCCGTCCTGAACTTCCTGGAGGGAGGTGGGGTCCGTGGTGATCAAGAACTCATCACCTTCCTGGGCCACATCTTCAGCGCCGGCTTCGATGGCAGCCTCAAATACGGCATCTTCGTGGTACCGTCCGGCATCCACGTAGATCTGCCCCTTCCGGTCGAACTGCCAGGCAACCGAGCCGGCGGTTCCCAGATTTCCGGTGTGTTTGTCCAGAATATGCCTTACGTCGGCAACGGTTCGTTTGGGGTTGTCGGTGAGGGTTTCGATGAGGAGTGCCACACCTCCGGGGCCGTAGCCCTCGTAATTCACCTCTTCATAGGATACGCCTTCAAGCTCTCCCGTACCCTTCTTGACCGCCCGTTCCATGTTCTCTGCGGGCATGTTGGCGCCCTTCGCCGTGTCCAATGCAAGGCGGAGGCGGGGGTTGAAGTTGGAGTCTCCACCCCCTTCTCGGGCCGCAACAGTGATCTCCCGAATGAGCTTGGTGAATATCTGGCCTCGACGGGCATCGGTGGCCGCCTTCTTCCGCTTGATCGTAGCCCACTTGCTATGTCCCGACACGTTTTTCTCCGATTGGAGCTGCGGAGCCCCTGGGGAGCCTTTGGCTCGGAGTTCCGTCTTGTTCTTCCCAACCTATGATACGAAAGACCGCCGCCGGGGGGTAACCCGGCGGCGGAATAGGTCGTCGGCCTCCCCGACCCGAGATTGCTTCCGGTGTCGAACCTACTCGTCGTCTTTCTTCGTTTCGGCGATGATGATCTTTGCCTGATCCGGGGGGACAGGTTCAAACCCTACCAGTTCCCGGGAGTGGTGAGCTCTTCCCTGGGTCATGGACCTCAGGGCTGCGGCATACTTGTAAAGCTCCGACTCCGGCACCCGGGCCTTGATCACTGTGCGACCACTGTCGGCGTCCATCCCCATGATCTTCCCGCGGCGGGACGTAATGTCGCCAGTGACGTCACCCATGAATTCGTCCGGCGTCGTCACCGAAACCGCGATGATGGGCTCCAGAATCACGGGCCCGGCCATCTTCGACACAGTCCGGAAGGCTGCCGCACCGGCCAGTTTGAAGGCGATGTCAGAGGAATCCACGGAGTGATAGGAGCCGTCATAACATTCGGCGCAGAAATCCACCACGGGGAAGCCGGCCAGGATTCCCTTCACCGAAGCTTCCTGGATCCCCTTGTCCACCGAGGGAACAAACTTCGTGGGGATTACCCCACCTTTGATGGCGCTGACGAACTCGTAGCCCGCACCTCTGGGTTTCGGTTTGAGCCGTACGTAACAGTCGCCGAACTGGCCCCGACCGCCCGACTGCTTCTTGTGCCGTCCCCGACCTTCCGCGGTCCTCGTGAGAGCCTCACGATAGGCGATTCTCGGGGCTTCCGTGTCTACCGACACCCCGTACTTCCGCGTCATCCGCTCGAATTGGACGTTCAAGTGGAGCTCGCCCAGCCCCCGACAGATGGTCTGACCCAACTCAGCATTGAACTCGTGAGAGAAGGTGGGGTCCTCCTCGTGGAGCTTCACGAGAACCTCACCAAGTTTGTCGTCGTCGGCCCGGGTCTTCCCACGAACCGCCACGGAGATATCAGGCTTGGGAAACTGAACACCCCTCACCGTCATGGGGCGATCGGGAGCCGAAAGTGTGTCGTTGGTGTGTGAGTCCCTCATCTTGGCGACAACACCGATATCCCCTGCGTGGAGGCGGGAAACCTCAAGGCGCTCCTTGCCGAGGGAAATGCTCAGATGGTTGAGCTTCTCAGACACTTTCCTCTCGGCGTTCTTCAACTCCATGCCGTTGTCGACGACACCGCTCAGGACCTTGAAGAAAGAGAGTTCTCCCACATGGGGCTCCGTGGCTGTCTTGAAAATAAGAGCGGTCGTCGGTCCCGAATCCTCCGCCACTAGCGTCACTTCCTGATCCAGGCCCGGGCGCGTAGCAGCCTCTCCAGCCATTTCGCCGGGATGGGGGAAAAGTTCAACCATCTTCGTGAGGAGGGTCCGTACACCGAAGCTGAGCTTGGCCGAGCCACAGAAGAGCGGGATGATCTCCCCCATTGCCATGCCCTTGGCCATGGCTTCGACAGCCTCTTCCTTGGAGATGGTCTCCCCTTCCAGGTACCGCTCGAGGAGGTCCTCGTCGGTGGTGGCCACCGTCTCGATGAACTCCATCTCCATCTCTTGGAACTTTTCCTGGAGTTCTTCGGGAATCTCCGAATCCTCGTATTCCCCGGTGAGGGAGCCCGGCTTGAAGATGTGGGCACGCTCGGTGAAGAGATTGATGATCCCCTTGAAGTCGTCACCCTTGCCGATGGGCACCTCGACGGGAAGCACGTTGGAGGCGAGCCGGTCTTTGATATCCTGGAAGACCTTCTCGAAGTCCGCGTGTTCTTTGTCCATCATGGAAACGAAGAACATCCGGGGAAGGCTCCGGTCTTCACAGTACTTCCAGACCACTTCGGTCCCCACTTCGACGCCGGACGTGGAGCCCACCACGATCAGGGCTGCATCCGCCACTCTCACCGCCGCGAGTGCATCCCCCGTGAAGTCCAGAAAGCCCGGGGTATCGAGGAGGTTGATCTTCGTGCCATCGACCTCGGCGAAGGCCGGAGTCATCTGCAGAGAGATCCCGTGGTCCAGTTCCTCTGGAGTGGTCATGGTGAGAGAGTGCCCATCTTCGATATTCCCCTTCCTGCGGGAAGTACCGGAGGCGAAGCACAGTGCATCGACCAGGGTGGTTTTTCCTGATCCGCCGTGGCCCACCACAGCCACATTTCTTACTTTTTCAGTCTTATATTCTTTACCCGACGCCGCCATACTGCCTCCTGAACGGGATCAATTTCCGACAACAAAATGGGACCGGATTCTAGAGAGGGGGGGGGATAGGGTCAAGGACGCATGAAGGGACGCCGATCCCCGAAGGTGGCGCCCCTCCATGTTCACTGCCTCATTTCAGGGCCAGGAAGCCCCGGAAGTCCTACATCTACCCTCCCACCAGCACCCCCTGAGTGAGTTCCCGAACGATCCTGTCCGCCTGGTAGATCTCGTCCAACGCCTCCAGGATTCCCCTCACATCAACGGCAACCGACCGGTTCTCCTTCGGTTGGTAAATGAACTCACCGGGGAGGCTTTCGATATTCCCGTCGAAGATCAGGCCCACGACCTGGAGGTCCTGATCGATAACCGGTGATCCCGAGTTTCCGCCAATGATGTCTACTGACGACACGAAGTTGAGGGGGGTGGAGAGATCGAAGCTGGCCGGCGGAGAAAGCCACCGGGTGGGAAGATCCCAATCACTCCCCGCTCCGTAGGAATAATAGTGGTCGTAGAGGCCATAGAAGGTCGTGTTGACCGGCGCCACAGTGCCGTTGTATTCGTAATTTTCCACGACCCCGTCGGCGATTCGCAGAGAGAACGTGGCATCCGGCGGGACGGCGGTACCGTACACCGCAAAGAGGGCCCTTCCCAGGGCACTGGAGATCTCCCCTTCTTCCTGAGCGGTAAGAAACTGGGCCTGCTGTGCCGGCCCCAGAACCTGACCGATCATGGGAATCAGGCGGATTGCTGGATCCTCCATGTTCAGGCCACCGGTCGCCAGAGCAGCTTCCGTCGAGGCCGAATCGGCGAGGGGGGACTGGGCCATGATGACGGCGGCGAGACCCTCCGGTGTCCGCCCCTCCAAGACCTGTTCAACGAAAGGGGAATCCGGACCGAATTCTCGGATGAAGTCGTTGAACCTTTCGGCCAGCTGACCCTCATTGATCTCCCGAGCCTGCTCGGGTGTGCCGATGAGAGCGCCCCGAAGTTCGTCGAGAGTTCCCTGGGGTGCGCCCTGGCTCTGGGCCGATAGGTACTGGAATGCCAACAGGGCCCTACCCAGAGTCGCCGATCCGAGTTGAGCGTGACCGAGGGCCAGGAAGGAGGAAAGGGCCGGGGCGTGCTCCCTCTTCTGGACCTGGATCTCGGCCATTCTCGGAATCAGGTCCCCAAATTCGGCTTTTAGAGCCGGGTCGGCCTCGATAGCCGCTTGGAAGTTCCGTTCGTGGTCCTTCCGCTTGGCGATCTTCACCGGATCGTTCAGCCCGCCGACGATCCCGGTGTAAGCCTTCAAGGAGTTGAGAAAGCCGAATATAGCATTCCGGAGATCCATCTCCCGGGCCTCCTCCGGATGGCTCTCGGCGTACTCCTGGAGTGCAAGGACCCGGGTCCCGAGTAGATCCACCACCGCCCGATCAGCCACGTCCCGGCGGTATTCCAACTCAGCTACCGTTTGGAGCCTGGAGGTGGATCCGGGGTTTCCGATGACAAATACCAGATCTCCCTCGGACACGCCCGACTGGGAGAAGGGGAAGTAGTTCTCTGTCTGGAAGGGTTCCCCGTTCTCGTCGTAAATCCGGTAGAACGACATATCCAGGTCGTAGCGGGGGAAAGTGAAGTTATCCCAGTCACCCCCGAAATAGGCGAGCTGGAGTTCTGGAGAAGCGACCAACCGGATATCGGTGTAGCGCTTGAAGATGTATACGGAAAAACGGGCCCCAGCGTAGAGCTCCACCATCTCCACATTGTAGCCCGCTTCCTCCCCACCGAGCTCCTCATTGATCTCCGCCAAAATCTCGTCGGTGATCTCGGTCCTCCGGTCTCCCCGAGCCTGGACCTCCGAAATCCCTTCCAGGGCCCCATAAACCCGGTCCGTTACATCCCGGATTTCGATGAGCTGGTCGGCCCAGTAGTCCTCGATGGGCCGCTCATCTCCAAGAGTGGGCGCATAGAACCCGTCCGCGATCAAGTCCTCTCCATCCCGGCTAACCTGTTCGATGCTCTCCCTGGCACAGTGGTGATTGGTCATGACCAGACCATTCGGTGAGACGAAAGAGGCCGAGCATCCTGGAATCCGAAGGGCGGAGAGGTGGGCCTTTCGGAACCACTCTTCATCGGCGGAGAACCCGTAGGTCTCCTGGAGATAGTCCAGGGGAGGATACTCAAAGGTCCACATCTTCCCGTTGTCGAACGTTCCTGCCGTGACGGTATCGAGGGCAGGGTCCGAGGGAGGGGGAAGGGTCGGTGCTACCGGTTCCGGGGCGACCTCGGGGGCCGGGGGGGCCTCAGGGGCCGGGGCGGCCTCCACCTCAGCCTCCGGCATTGTGGGGGCGGACATGGGGGCTGGGCCCGACGCGCATCCTCCGACTACGAGGGGAAGGGACAAGGCAAGGGCAAGGAGCCCGAACCGAGGTCGGGCGATATCATCCGTTCGCATTTTTTGATTCCATCGAGAGTTGAGAAGTGTAGACCGAACCGCTGACGGACGGCTCACATTTGAGATTTTATCTAAGGAAGATGTACAGAGGAACCCCATCTTACGTGTCACGGGCTGGGAACTACCGGGGGGGTCGCGGACATGGAGGAAGAAACCGCCTCAGTTGGACCGATGCCGGCGGGAAACCTGGTCGAGGGTCTCTCTCTCTTTGTTGGTGAGTGAGGTGATACCCTCAGCGGAAATCTTGTCCAGAATCCGATCGACCTCATCGAGGATCGATTCGTCCGCGCCGGACCATTCTCCATCTGTTTTCGTTTCCTTCTCGGCCTTCCTGGCGGGTTCCTGCCTGGGAACGATGGCCATCTTACGAATCCGGATTCCACCCCGCCGGTTGGTGCTGACCTGCCCCGGACGCCAATCGCTTTTCAGGTACAGGAATCCGGTAACGATCCCTCCGAGATGAGCGAAATGGGCGATATTCCCGCCACTCCCGCCAAAAGCACTCATGACGCTCAGTACAAATAGGACCCCCACCAACCACTTCGCCTTTACCGGGAAGACTCCCCAGATGTAGATGGGTGCTTCGGGCCAGGTCATGGCGAAGGCCAGCATCAACCCATAAATGGCAGCGGACGCCCCTACGATCCAGGCCGAGGCGAATACGAAGCTCAAAGCCACGCCGCCAAGACCACAAATCAGGTAGAACTTGATGAACTCCCTGGATCCCCATCGAGACTCGAGGGGGGGGCCAAAGAAAAAGAGCACCAGCATGTTCATCAGCAGGTGCATCATCCCCCCGTGCACGAACATATAGGTCAGCGCACCCCAGGGACGGGTCAGGACCTCCGACGGAGCAAAGGCGAACCACCTGTAGAAAAATTCCGGATTCACCAGCGTGGCGAAGTACACCACCACATTGGCGATGAGGAGACGCTTGACCCACGGGGTCGCCGCGTAACTGAAGGAGGCTTGAGTGGTTCCTGAGTACATCTTAGGGGCCTGCCTCGGTAATGGGGCGAGCCGCGTTACCGAGGCAGGCCCCTGGCCTTCAACTGAGTTCAAATCGCAAAAAGAGAAGTTCTGCTTTCAACTTAACGAGAATACTCTTCAAACCCCTCCATTAATCCCGGGGTTCCGGTTCGGTCCGCAGCCCCAGGTTTCGAAAGGCTAGCCGCGGCCCCGAAGGAACGCCATCTCCGCCAGTGTGTGACAGAGCTGGGGGAAGGTGATCCCTGAAGCTCTGGCTGCTTTCGGGAGGAGGGAGTTGCCGGTGAAGCCCGGGAGGGCGTTGGCCTCCAGGCACCACGGAGTCCCTTCCGAGTCCAGGATGAAGTCTACCCTGGAAAAATCCCTGAGTCGTAGGGTCCTGTGGACCTCCATAGCGTCTTCTTGCACCCGGCGGGCGGCCTCCACCGGGAGGTCGGCCGGGAAGATCTCCTGAGCCATCCCAGGACGATATTTGCACTCATAGTCGAACAACTCATGTTCGGGGATGATCTCCCCTACCGGGAGAGGTTGAGTTCCCAGGATCCCCACGGTCACCTCCCTACCTGGAACATAGGCCTCGAACATGACCTCTTTCTGGAAGGAAAGGGAAAGGGCCAAAGCGGTCCGGAGGTCTTCCTTCTCGTGGACCAATGTCAGACCGAGGGTGGAACCGCCAGAAGGGGGTTTGACGATAAGGGGAAGCCCGAGGCGCTTGAGAATCTCACCCAGGCGATCCTCACCCTCTTCCTCGCCCTCGACCGTGATCCAATCCGGGGTGGGGATCCCCTGGTCCCGGAGAAGCCTCTTCGTGAGGTCCTTATCCATGGCCAGGGCACACCCGACTCGATCACTCCCGACGAAGGGAAAGCCCGCCAACCCGAGGAGCGCCTGAATCGTACCATCCTCTCCCCTTCCACCGTGCAAGGCCAAGAAAACAACGTCGGTTTCCGAAAGGCGGGGATCCTGGGTCAGAGCCCTCAGGTCCCCGGTACTGAGCATGTCACCCTTAACCTGCTCCGGGCTCGGGTCCCCCACACCTGAATCGAGGATGGCTTCTTCTTCTGAAGGACTGAGAACACCCTGGCCCGTATCCACACCGACGACCTCGTGGCCGGCCTCCCGCAAAGCCCTGGCCACCTGCGTTCCCGATGCCAGGGAGACCGGCCTCTCTTCCGAGATGCCACCCATGAGGACTGCTATCTTCACTGGGTCTCCCCCCCGATGGTGAAGTGGACCGGAACCTTCGCCCACACCGTGATGCGGTTCCCGTCTCGGGTGGCGGGCCGGTATTCGAGTCTCAGAGCCCCCCGGACCGCAGCGGAGTCGAATGCCGGGTAGCCGCTGGCCTCGACCACCTCCACACTATCCACCGCTCCGGCATCGGTGACTCTGACCCTGAGCATGGTCAAACCCTGCACCTCCGCGTCCCAAAGGTCCATGGGGTATTCGATGGGAACGGCTCCATACAGGGGTTGGGGAGCCTCTATCTCGCCCCCGTCCCCACAACCCAGGAGAAGGAGGGGAAGGGCCACCACCCATCTGGAAAGTGCACCGACTCGAGGCAGTCGACGGATCGAAGCGGAGCAGATTCCCTCCGGACTCCTTCCCTCTCGTTCGAAGTCGCGCTGGTTCGGTCTCATGAGTCCTCGTCCCCTCCCTTTCCGGTAATCCGATCCTTCAGGGAGGCCAACAGGTTCAAAGCTTCAATGGGCGTAAGATCCTCCACAGCCAGCTCCCGAAGTTCACCCACAACCGGATGCTCCTGGGCGAAAAGGGAGAGCTGGTCCAGGGGAGGCTCCGAGGGGGGGCGGTGCTGTCCACCCCGACCCAATCCTCTCCCCCCACCTGAATGGGTCCCCTCCAACTCAACCAGCAACTCCCGGGCCCGATCCAACAATTCCGGGGGAAGGCCGGCGAGGCGGGCAACCTGAATTCCATAGGACCGATCCGCCCCACCCTCCTCCAATCGTCGGAGAAAGACGATGTCCTCCCCCACTTCACGGACTGCCACGTTCAGATTCCTGACCTGCGGCAGAAGATCCCCGAGCTGGGTGAGCTCGTGATAGTGGGTGGCGAAGATGGTTTTTGCGCCAACTCGCTCGTGAAGGAATTCCGTTACCGCCCATGCGATTGAAACCCCGTCATAGGTCGAGGTTCCCCTTCCAATTTCATCCAGAAGGATCAGGCTGGCCTCCGTGGCCCCATGGACGATGGCGGAGGTTTCGTTCATTTCCACCATAAAGGTGGACTGGCCCCGGGTCAGGGAATCGGACGCCCCCACCCGAGTGAAGATGCGGTCACAGACCGGAAGGCGGGCTTCCGAGGCGGGCACAAAAGATCCGACCTGGGCCAAAAGCTGAATCAGGCCCACCTGCCGCAGGACTGTGCTCTTCCCGGCCATGTTCGGCCCGGTGAGGACAACGATGCAGCCTTCCCCGTCCAGCAGCAGGTCGTTAGGAATGAACTCCTCCCTGGGGATGACCGTCTCCACTACCGGGTGCCGCCCCTGCCGGATGTTCATTTCGAACCCCGAGTGAACCTCGGGCCGCACATAGCCCCGGTCTCTAGCCACCTCTGCCAGGTTGGCGAGAACATCGAGGCTGGCTATGCGTCCCGCCGTTTCCTGGATCCTTCGGACCTCCGAAGCCACCTGCTCCCTCACACGGGCAAAGAGCTCGGCCTCCAGTCCCTGAATTCGGTCCTCAGCCCCAAAGACCTTTTCCTCCCACTCTTTCAACTCCGGCGTGAAGAAGCGCTCGGCGTTGGCCAATGTTTGTTTTCGAACATAGTCCACTGGAACCTTGGCGAGATTCGCCTTGGTCACCTCCAGGTAGTACCCGAAGACCTTGTTGAAGCCAACCTTCAGGGATCCGATACCCGTCTTCTCCCTCTCCCGGGCCTGGAGGCTGGCGATGAAGTCCCGGGCTCCATCCCTGGTAGCCCGCAACTCGTCCAGATCCTGGTCGTAACCGGTTCGGATCACGCCTCCATCCTGAAGAGTGGCGGGGGCGTCCGGAGAGATGCTCTCCTCCAGAACCTCCAGGAGGTCCGTGAGAAGGTCCATTTCTCCGACCAAGGAGGAGAGGAGTTTGGATGAGGCCTCGGAGGCCAGAGACCCAATGGTAGGAAGAAGAGAAAGGGACCGGGCGAGGCCGAGGAGATCCCGGGGGCCGGTCCTCCCTGTCCCGAGTTTCCCGGCCAAACGCTCCAGGTCGGAGATCCCCTTGAAGGCCCCCCGAAGTTCGCGACGCAAGTCGCTGTCCTCAAAGAGTTCCTCGACAGCCTCATGCCGCTCCCAGATCTGCGAGATCTCGACCAGCGGCCGGAGGATCCATTTTCGGAGTAGACGGCCTCCCATGGCGGTGGCGGTCTCGTCCAGGACCTCCAGCAGAGTCCCACCCTCACCTGGGCGGATGGATTCAACCAGTTCCAGATTCCGTCGGGTCATACCGTCCAGGAGCATCGCAGCTCCGGAGCGGTGGATCCGGGGCGCCCTGAGGTGCTCGGCACCCCCCGGTCGGATCTCCCGGATGTAAGCGAGGAGTGCCCCCGTGGCCTGAACAAGTGGGCCATCTTCCGGCTGGAAGCCAAAACCCTCCAGAGAATGAACCTGGTAGGTCCGCTCCAGCTCTTCCCGGGCCGAGCTCTCATCAAAAACCCAGTCATCCCGAATAGTCAGGGAGAGGGTTGAAAGAAGACCGCCGGCGGGATCGCCCATTTCATCTGCAATGCTCCGGGCCAGGAGGACCTCGGAGGGCTCCAGGCGGCCCAACTCCGCTTCTAGATCCCCGGCGTCGATCCCCTGGGTTTCCACCTCCCCGGTGGAAAGGTCCATCGACGACAGGCCCAGCCGCCCCCCGCCACTCCGGGCAAGGCAGACGAGATGGTTGTTTCGTTTCGCCTGGAGAAGGTTCTCTTGAACGATGGTCCCCGGCGTTACTGTTTCTACGACCTCCCGACGGACGATCCCCTTGGCTTCGGCGGGATCCTCCATCTGTTCGCAGATGGCGACCCGACGACCCATCTTCACAAGACGAGCCAGGTAGTCATCCAGGGCTTTCACCGGAATCCCCGCCAGGGGAACACGGGCTGCCGCACCGTTGTTTCTGGACGTGAGGGTCAGGCCGAGAAGGCGGGAGCCCTCCTCGGCATCCCCGAAGAACATCTCATAGAAGTCCCCGACCCTGAAAAAAACCAGGGCGTCACGGTGGCGGGATTTCACCTCCCGCCACTGCTGCATCAAAGGGGTTTCTTCCAGAGGGGAAGCCATGGACATGGGTCAGGTCAGGGCCCTGTTCAAAGGTCGGACGTGAGATATGGTGACAAGGATAGGGGTGCCCTGAGGCTGGATCAACCGACGTGCCGAAAGGAAGCCCCAAGGGTACAATTCACTCAAAGGCCCTTTTGAAGCAGGAGATGGATATGAGATCGGGAACCGTTCTGAAGTCGCTCGGCCTGTTCCTTCTCGTCGGATCGTTGGTTGCGGCGATACCCGCAAGAGGCCAGGACACCCCCACGACCCCGCCGGCTGCAGATCCCTCGGACGTCGAATCCGTGGACGCCATCGTTGCCGCCGTCTACGATGTGATTTCCGGACCCGCCGGTCAGGCCAGGGACTGGGACCGCTGGCGCTCCCTCTTCATGCCGGAGGCGCGCCTCATCGCGTTGGGCTCATCGGGGGATGGGGCGTATCAGGCCCGGATGTGGACCCCGGAAGATTATGTTCAAATGGCTGGGACAAGCCTGGAAGAAAACGGCTTTTTTGAAGACGAAATCGGCCGGGTTCAGGAAGAATTCGGTCCTGTGGTCCACCTGTTCAGCACCTATCAATCCAAGCGGACTCTCGATGATCCGGAACCCTTCGCCCGAGGGATCAACTCCTTCCAGCTCATGCATGACGGATCCCGGTGGTGGGTGGTGACCGTGTATTGGACCTCCGAAAGCCCGGGGCTGCCCATCCCAGAACGATACCTCTCCGGAGGGTAATCCGAAGACGAACGGATCCCCCCCTACTCGATGAAGATGTTCTCTTCGGCAGACACGAAGAGGACGTCCTGCAGGACCGGATGCCGGAGGAGGAGTTCCCTCCCCTTCTCCCTCAAACGCTCCTCGGTGAATCCCAGAATCACCAGGTCCGCCGAGTAGGACCTCTTCTCCACGAGAGCAGCGAAATCCACCCGGTCGTCCGTGGGGATGATCTGAAGGTTGCTCAGGGTTATGGGAAGCCGGCCCTCGGAAATCATGGCCTTCAGCTTCTTCGTCTGCTCCTTCACCTCATCGTAGGGGAAGGCAGCAAAGATGTGGATCTCCGCCCCTTCCCATTCCGGATGGCCCAGAAGGATATAGGAGAGAAGTACCATGAGGTTGGCGTTTCTGTAGTCATTCCAGGTCAGCCACACATGGATGTTCTTCCGGTTTCCGAAGAAGTGGTCCGAATGGCGCAATACCAGTCGGTTCATTCCTGGAGCTGAAGCCAGGGCACACCCACTCATCACCTCTTCAAGGACCTCCGGTGAGTCGTGGATGGAGAACTCGAAGAGGATCGTGTTGTTTTCCATGCCCGAAACGCCTGGAACCTGTAGACTCTGGGCCAGGGCGGAGGCCATGGACGGACTGATGATGGTGTCCACATAAATAGCAGAATCCGTCTCCTCGATCCCTTCGATCAAACGCTCCTGGACTTTCTGGCTTTGAAGGAACGTCTCCCTGTTCAACATGCCTTTGATGAAATGGAGGTAGGTGCCGAATCCATATCGGTGGCACAGCCAGGAGAGCATCGTCTGAGGGGAGGTCCGATCAAAAGTCCTGGCGGTGATGAGGATCAGGCTGGGTCGCCAATCCATGGGCGGGGTCTTCTGGAGCCGAATCTGGAGATAACGGGTGAGCTGCGTCATCACGCCATGAAAGATCGCCGAAAGGTCACCCACCTCATCCTGCCGAGAAGCCCGAATCCCCCAGTAGAGGATCCCCATGAAGACGATGGCGATGACCGCGTAAACCGGGTCCATCTGGAACATGAGAAGCAAGCAGAGAATCGCTCCCCAGAAACTCAAATACCACTTGGAACGGAAGCTCGGCCTGTAGGAGGGCCGGGCAGCGAAGTGTTCCAGGAAAGAGATGGCGCAAAGAGCTCCGTAGGTCACCATGAAGAACATGGAAACGATACGGGCAACCATGTCCACGTTTCCCAGAGCAACGGTGATGAGGGCGATTCCCGCCGTCACCAAGGTTGCATTCCGTGGCTCGTTGTTCTTCCCGATGCCCTGGGCGAGGAAGGCGTTGCCTTTTTTGACCGGGAGGATCCCGTCACTGGACAGCGCCTGAAGGGTTCTCGGGGCTACAAGAATGGACCCGATGGCCGAGGACAATGTGGCGGCGGCCAGGCCGATGGGGATGATGGGCCCCCACAGCGCGATTCTGGACATGACCAACTGGTCCGTGGCCAGGAGCTCCGGAGTGGCTGAAACTGCCAGCTTAACGACCACGGCGATATAGACCAGAATGCCGACCCCAGTGGCCGAAAGAACCCCAAGGGGAATGGACCGCCGGGGATTCGCCAGGTCACCTGAAAGGCCCACACCCGCTGTCATACCTGTGAATGCGGGAAAAACGATGGCGAAAACCAGGAAAAATGCATCGGGATCCTCGAGGCCGCTGAAAAGGCCCACGGAACCCAGGTCAGCCCCTTCCACCGGTGACCCAAGGAGGAAGAGGAGAAGTGAGATGACCAGCAGAACCATGACCACCCACAGGGCCCGAACCCCCAGGCTCGCCCCTTTCGTCAAAACCAGGACGGCCAGCCCCAGGGTCGCCGGAAGGGAAATCAAACGAGGATCCCACCCCATCCCGGTAACGTCCTGAAACCAGGTCCCTAGAGGAGAAAACGCTTCGGCGAAGGCGATCATGTAAAAGGCCACGGAGATGGCCTGGGACATATAGAGGGAGATTCCTATCGCGCCTCCGATGGTAGCCCCGAAGGACCGGGAGATGATGAAATACTCCCCCCCTCCCTCCACACGCCGGTTGGTGGCGATCTCGGCGATTGCCAGGGCCGTGGGCACGGTGACCAGATGCCCGAGCAGAATAATGAAGAGGGCACCCAGAAGTCCTGCATGCCCCACCGCATAGCCAAAGCGGAGGAACATGACGGCGCCAAGGATGGTGCTGGCGCTGGCCAGGAAAACCGGACTGGTTCCGAAGCCGTGGCCTCGGACTTCATCTGAAACGGATGCGGTGCCTGCCACGGGGCCTTCCTGGAATCTGTGGATGGGTCAAGGGGCGCTGGGCCTGATTCGAATCTCCGGGAGGTGGTGGCTCCAGCGCAATGTTTTCGGGCGCTTCCCGTCAGCGGCCATCCAGTAGGCGAAAGTACCAGATGATGATTCCCACAGTCACAAGAGCACCAAGATCCACGAAGATCGTGTCCAAAGGCATCAGGGACTCCTGGGTCGGAACTCTGGTTGAAAGAACCGGAGACGGTTGGCGTTGCTCACCACGGTCACGGAGCTGAAGGCCATGGCAGCCCCAGCGATAACGGGTGAAAGGAGGATCCCGAAGGCCGGGAAAAGGACACCTGCTGCGATAGGAATTCCAAGCACATTGTAGAAGAACGCCCCAAACAGGTTCTGGCGGATGTTCCTCGATGCGACCTTGGACAGCTCGAGAGCGTGGACCACCCCGGTGAGGGAACCGCTCATCAACACCATGTCCCCGGTCTCCATGGCGACATCCGTACCCGTGCCGATGGCCACACCCACATCCGCCAGAGCCAAAGCTGGGGCATCGTTAATCCCATCTCCAACCATGGCCACCTTCCGGCCTTGAGCCTGAAGCTCCCGGATCTTCTCGGCTTTTTCTCCCGGCATCACCTGGGACCACACCTCATCCACTCCCACCTCGGCGCCAATTGCCCGGGCAGCCGCCTCATGATCTCCGGTGAGCATCACAACCCTCAGCCCCATCTCCCGGAGCCTCGCCACGGCGTCCGCCGAATCTTCCTTGACCGGATCGGCCACAGCCAAGGCACCGAGGAAGGCCCCGTCCCTGGCAACTAGCACCGGGGTCCGCCCTTCCCGGGTGATCTCGTCCACTGAGCTGTCCCATGACACCGGGTCTACGCCGGACGACCGAAGGAAGTCGGGATTCCCTACGAGGACCTCCGACTCTCCGACAATTGCCGTGACTCCCCGCCCAGGGACGGAATCGAATGCCGTCGCACGTTCCCAGGCCAACCCTCTGGTACGGGCCTCGGAGAGGACAGCTGAGGCCAACGGGTGCTCGGAGCCCTCCTCGGCTGCGCCGGCCAGGGTGAGGAGTTCCGTCTCTTCGATTCCAGGGGCCGGGAAAACCCCCAGGACGTTCGGTTCACCCCGGGTAATCGTCCCCGTTTTGTCCAGGACAACCGTGTCCACCCGGCGGGCAGCCTGGAGGGCATCCCCATTCCTCACCAGGACTCCGAGCTCCGCAGCTTTTCCTACAGAAACCATGACGCTGATAGGCGTGGCCAATCCAAGGGCACATGGACAGGCGATAACAAGAACGGCAACAGCCACCACGGCCGCCGTGCTGAGCCGGGGATCGGGCCCATACGTGTACCAGACGGCGAAGGTCAGCACAGCCACGATCATGACCGACGGCACGAAGTATCCGGCCACAACATCCACCGTCCGTTGAATCGAGGGCTTGGACCCCTGGGCGGTCCGAACCAGCTCCACGATCTGAGAAAGAACCGTGTCCTTCCCAACCCGACCGGCCCGGAACCGGAAGCTCCCAGAGCCGTTGACCGTGCCCCCGGTCACTTCATCCCCGGGGCCCTTCTCCACCGGCAGGCTTTCCCCCGTGACCATGGACTCGTCCACGGAGCTCCGGCCCTCATCGACCTCTCCGTCCACGGGGATTCGCTCCCCTGGCCGAACCAGGACGACATCTCCCACCAGAACCTCCTGTGCGGGGATTTCCATCTCCTCCCCCCCCCGCATAACGGTGGCTGTCTGAGGTCGAAGATCCATGAGGCGTCGCAGAGCTTGGGAGGTCTTTCCCTTCGCCCGAGCTTCCAGAGCCTGACCCAGCATCACAAGGGTGATGACGACGGCCGTGGCCTCGTAGAAGGGGTGGGCGGCACCCTCCGGGAAAAACCCCGGCACAATGACGGCGAGGGTGGAGTACACCCAGGCCGAACCGGTCCCCAGGGCGACCAGCGTGTCCATGGTCGCATCCCGGTTCTTAAAAGCGGACCAGGCTCCCGTGAAAAATCGGCGGCCCACATAGGCCATAATAGGGACGGTGAGAAGTCCGCTGAGAACCCAGAGCCCCCGCATGACACTGTGGTCCAGGTTCTGGAGGCCGGGAATCCAGTGGGCATGGCCGATCAGGGCAACCGGGGTTCCCAGCAATACGCCGACCCAGAACCTTCGAAGCAGATCCTTGTATTCGGCTTCCCGCTTTTCTTCCCGCTCTCTGAGAGCTCTTTCGAACTCCTCCCCGGTCTCATCCCGAAGCTGGAATCCGGCCTTCCCTACCTTTTCGACCAATGCGGGAAGGTCGAGGACTCCGGGAACGAATCGGACCTGAGCGGACTCTGTCGCCAGACTCACTTCCGCACCGACGACGCCGGGTCCTTTCCCCAGTATCCTCTCAACCCTCGAAACACAGGCGGCACAGTGCATTCCCTCGACGCCCAGCTCCGAAATCACGATCGGAACCTGGTAGCCCGTGTCGTCGATGGTGTCGAGGATGGTCTTGAGGTCGGTTTTGGCCGCATCGAAGGATATCTGGACCTCACCGGTGGCCAGATTCACCGAGGCTTCTCCAAGCCCGGGGACAGCCTTCAGGGCGGTTTCAATCCGGGACACACAACCGGCGCAGTGGATGCCGTCCACTGGAAGGGTCAACGAAACCAGGGGAGGTTTCCTTCCGGGCGCCTGAGTTCTGGGTGACAAGTCTGACATTTCTTCCTGCGGTTGAGGATGCCCCGAAGTCCTGAAGGGCCCACCCTAGGAACCAACGAGGCGCTCAGAGGTTCCAATGTAGGGGTTCTAGCTTACGTTCCCGCTTCCGGTTGTTAGCTTGAAGCCCGAAGGATTACTCCCAGGATCAAATCACTAAAAAAGGAGCACAAGGGTGGGTATGCCGCAAATCAGTTACGGCCTGAAGAAAGCCGTCCCGCTGGCCATGGCCGACGCGGATCTCCGCGTACGGGAAGAACTCAAGAAGGAAGGCTTCGGAGTCCTGACCGAGATCGACGTGAAGGCTACGCTGAAGGAGAAGCTGGACGTGGATTTCCGTCCCTACAAAATTCTCGGGGCCTGCAGTCCTCCCCTGGCTCACCAAGCCCTTTCTTCCGAGACGGACATCGGTCTCCTGCTACCTTGCAACGTAATCGTCTACGCCGGAGACGAGGAAGGGACTTCTGTAGTGGCGATGCTGGATCCGAAAGTCCAGTTAGGGATCACCGGACGAGATGATATCGACCACCTGGCCAGCGAAGTCCGCACCCGTTTGGAACGGGTCCTGGCCGCTATCTAGGGCTCCAGAGGGAAGCCGGGAGGGCCGATGACCTCTTCCTTTCCGGCATCGGTGGCCAGAGTCACCTCCCATCCCTGCTGGGTCAACGCCTGGGCCATGGCGTTCGCCCCTTCCCTGCCCATGAACCGTCCTACCCGGACCCGGGCCAGGTCGGGTCCGGGTGTCCGGACGATCCGAGCCGGGTGCCCGGCCTCTCTGAGCTGCTCGGCAAGGAGGTGGGCCCGGTCCAGGCTTCGAAAAGCTCCGACCTGAATGGAAAAATCGCCCTCTTCTCCCCTTGGGACCGGGGAACGGTCGGCGGGGGCGGTAACCGCGACCTCTTCGGTGGCCTCAGGGGCCGGGGCCTCAGGGAGGGCTTCGATTTCCCGGGCGTGCTCCCGGACCCACAGCCTGGCCTCAGAAATCCGGGGACTGGAAGGATAGTCCCTGACAAGCGATTCGAAGGAGGCCTGGGCAGCTCTAAGGTCGCCACGGAGTTCAGCCGAAAGACCCAGCCGGAAAAGGGCATCGTCCGAATAGGGGCCTCCCGGATATTCCAGAACGAGTCGCCGGAAGTCCAACTCGGCGATGGCCGGATCGACGGTCAGCTTGCCTCGCAGCCAGATTCCCCGCTGGCGGTCCACCCGAGAAGCCACCGGAAATCTCATGTTCCACCAATTTTCCAATGTCTCCCGAGCTTCCGTAATCCTCCCCACCGCCATGAGGGTCTCCACCTCACTCAGGGAAGCCCCCTCCTGGGCAAGGAGGCCCGAGGGAACCCCTGCGAAGGCGAAAGACAGAAGGGCCATGGTCAGAGCGAAGGTCCTCATCCGGCTCGGGCCCTTTCAGCGACCATGATCCCAAGAAGCCATTCTTCCAGAATCTGCTCATCCGGAAGAGAGCTGGACTTGAGAAGTCGATCCACCCTCCTCAGCCCCAGGATGGCATCGTCCAGGGCCTGCTGAGGCCACCTTTGAGCCTCTTTGGCCAAGCGTGAGCCAAGCCACTTGAGGTGATAGGGGAGGACGGCCTCCAGGGCCGGGGCTCCTCCGGCCTTACCCAAGGCAAGGCGAATGAGGTGGGTCGCCAACCCCATGGTCAAAGACACCCCGGACTCCCCCTGACTGAAAAGAACTTCGAGCCCCTTCAGCGCGTCTTCGAACTCCCGGCGCCCCACCCGGTCCATCCAGAGCCAACGGTCTTCCGTCGGGACAAACGTTCCCGCAGCCTTCACCGCTTCCAGTCCAATAGCTTCACCTTCATCTACCAGAACGGACAGCTTCTCAACCTCCTGAGCCAAAACCCCCAGATTGGTCCCGACCCCTGCCGCAAGAGCCCGGGCAGCCTCTTCCGTCATCTCCTGGCCATGGCGGGTCCGGGTCCAGGTCATGAGCCATCCCGGCACATCGTTCGGCCCCACCTCCCGGAACTCCACAGCTCTGGCTTTCCGGGAAAGCTCAGTATAAAACTTGGCCTTCGATCCCTTGGGAACGGTGCACAGAAGGATGAGCGCCAAACCCGGCGGAGGGGCATTCACGATGTCGAGGAGGGTCTCTCGGGCCCGGGAGCTTCCGGCCAGCGCTTCCACCTCTCGCAGAACCACCACCCGGAGAACCGCCATCATGGGAGGAGTGGCCAGAACTGAAGCCAGTTGCTCCACCCCGACCTCAGAACCCCTCAGGGAATCGAAGTTGAAGTCCCTGGTAGCTGGGTCGATGAACCACTCCACCAGAGCCCGGGTCTCTTCATCTTTTCGGAACTCATCGGCCCCGTGAAGGAAGAATACCCCACCCGTCTCCCTGGTCTTGAGACCAAGGGGACCTGTCACCGTCATTTGGGGAGTCCTGCGTGGCTACTCAATCCCGACCCTGATGGCAGCCGGGTGCCGGCGCCGGTCCATGATGGGAGAGTATTCGCGGAGAAGGTCATGAGAATCGCCCCAGATACCATCCTGAAATTCAGTTTCAGTGAAGATAGAAAGGTTCTTGGGGAAGGTAGGATTTCGCTCGGTCTGTGTAAAAGAGGGGGGCGGGGATTCCACCACTACGGGCGGAAGGTCCACACCCTCACCCGATGGGCCCAGAGTCGGCGCCCAGGCTGCCAGAATCATCAGACCGGCGACGGCAAGAACCGAAAAACCCTTGGCGCCACTACCCAGGGATCCGTTGGACGTTGGTGTGCCGGTTCCGGCGGACAGACTCTGAATCTGGTTCTCAAGGCGCAGGTTGAAATCGGATGGCACCTCTATGTCCGGAAGAGACCGGAGCAATTCCCTTCCTGCCTCCAGAGTACGGGAGTATTTCATGCACTGCTCACATCTCGAGCGGTGCAAGTCCATCTCCTGCGTAACCGGGGCCTCGGTCCTTCCATCAATAAATTCGGAGAACCGGGCCAGATACTCCATGCATTCCATCGGTCTAACGATACTCCTGGTCCACTTCTTTGCGTCGAAAGGTGCTTCCTTACCTCTGTTACGTTTCTGACACTCGCCAGGTTCCCCTCCCTACGTCATCTGTTTAGTCCGAGGGCCCGGGTCCCCAAAAAAATCCGACCCCCCAGAAAGGGAGGGCCGGATGATAATATCGGGCGAATTCGCCATGGCGCCTAGTCCAGTAGAGGAGCGATGATTCTGGCGAAGTTGTTCCGGGCCCGGTTCAGCCGACTCTTCACGGTCCCCAGGTTACATCCAGTGATGTCGGCGATCTCCTCGTACGTCTTCCCTTGGAGTTCCCGAAGGACAAAAACGATCCGATGATGCTCCGGAAGCTGTGCTACGGAGTTTTCCACCAGCTCCTTCAGGTGCCGCTTCCGGTATAGATCATCGGGACGAAGCTTAGTGTCCTCCCATTCCAAGGGGCGGTGATCGACCTGCCAATTCTTCTTGATGGTCTGGAAGAGCACCAGGGGATTCCTGGAACGGTTCCGAAGTTCGTTCTTGGCCAGATTCCCGGCGATGGTATAGATCCAGGTGGAGAACTTCTTGGTTTGATCGAAGCGATGCAGGTGTCGAAACACTCTGACGAATGTCTCCTGGATCAGGTCCTGGGCCCGCTCCCGATCTCCCACCGTTCGATAGACGAAGTTGATCAAGCGTTTGTCGTAGCGCGCCACCAGCTCCCCGAAGGCCCTGGAGTTGCCATCCAGGAACTGCTGAACCACCTGGCTATCTGTGAGATCCCCAAACCCTCGTCGGACTTTTCGAGGAGCCCCGGTACTTCCGCGGGCCTGTGGTTCGATGGCTGTAGCTGTTTTGGCACTCATGGTGACTCCAACCTCTGTTTGGATACTAAAGGGACCGTCGAAGGACGTACCCCACCGTCGTGACCCGATAAGCGCAGGAACCGTACCACCAGCAAAACCCAGCAAACTCGTTGATTTCCAAGAAGGCCTGTCCCCTTGAGTGGACAGCCAGATCGTTTTTGGGGACGGTTCCCTATAACGCCCCTTCCTCATCCTCTATAACGCTCCAAACCCAACGTTTCGCACAAACCCATCTACGACCGGTCCCTTCGGAGGCGATCCATGAGGAGGATCCCGACGAGGGTTTTCCCATCCCGGATCTCACCTCTCTGGACCATCTCGAGAACCGCAGAGAAAGGAAGTTCGACGACCTCGATGAACTCGTCTTTGTCCCTGTTGACCGATCCTTTCTCAAGGGACGAGGCCTGAAAGAGGTGGATCTCTTCATTTGTAAACCCAGGTGTAGTATATACGCTGGTCAGGTGTTGAAGCTTACCGGCTGCGTATCCGGTCTCCTCCTCCAGCTCCCGTCTTGCGCACTCCTCCCACCCTTCCTCGTCAAACGGGATCCCCGCAGGGATTTCGTAAACGAACCCCCCGGCAGCGTATCGATATTGATAAATCAGGACCACCGTGGGATCTGCATCAAAGGGGTCGCCAAGAAAGGGCACAACCGCTGAAGCGCCCCGATGGCGGATGAACTCCAACTCCCCCTCACTACCATCGGGGAATCGGACCCGGTCAACTGAGAGGTGGACCACCCGGCCGTCGTGGATCAATCTCGAGCTGATATGGCCCGTATCCGGATCGATCTTCAAGAGCTTCTTTCTGAATGGTTCAGTCATGGGTATTTCACGACCTTGCAGGACAAAGGAAACCCCGGAGGCTCCTCGAGTTTGGACACGAAGCCCCCGGGGTAGGGTTGCCGGACACGTTCAAAAATCCGAGACGACCTCCACCGGCCCGAGGCCAAGCTCCTCGAGGGGTCCTTGGACCGCCTCGGCGTCACCGGCGACTACAATTACCAACTCCTCCGGGTTCAGGACCTTGCGTCCTGCCGCGTGAGCCTCAGCCACGCTTACCCCCCGGATCCGATCCCGGTAGCTTCCGAAGAAGTTGTCCGGGAGCCCATATATATGAAGTTCGGTGATGCGGGCCGCCACCTGCCCTGTGGTCTCCAGGTGGAGAGGGAAGGTGCCGGCGATGTAATCCCTGGCCCGGTCGACCTCTGATTCGTCCGGACCGAATTCCAGGAGCCCCCTGAGTTCCCCAAGGGCCTCCTCCACAGCCGGAGCCGTGACCTCCGTGGCCACCGCCATGGAGATCCCGAACGGCCCGGGTCCACGTCGATGGGAGAAACTGGACCGGACCCCGTAGGTGTAGCCCCGCTCCTCTCGAAGATGGAGCATCAAGCGGCTGGTGAACGCTCCCCCCAGGACCGTGTTGAAGATCTTCAATGGGAAAAAGTCCGGAGTGGAGCGGGCCACCCCCACCTGGCCGATTCTGATTTCCGATTGAACGGCTCCAGGGCGGTCGACGATCACCACCCTCCCGCCACCGGACCGGGCCCCGACTTCCATATTCAACTCGGCCCGGGGTCCGCCCTTCCAATCGCCGAAATGCTCCAGGGCCATTGCCTCGACCTCGGAGTTCTCCATGTCGCCCACTACAACCATGGCGGACCCGGAAGGCGTGTAGTTCGCCTGAACAAAACCTCGAATATCCTCCCTCCCATTCCCTTCCACGGAAGCCCGGGTTCCGGCCAGAGCCCGATGATAGGGGGAGGAATCGGAATAGATAAAATGGACCGCCGCGTCGTCAGCCAGACTTCCCGGATCCATTTGGCGTTGTTGGATGGCGGCGAGTCTTTGGGTTCGGAGGCGGTCCACCTCTTCCTCGGGAAAGGCCGGCCGTAGCATGGCACCCGCCAGAAGCTCCATGGCTTCTGGCAAGCGCTCAGCCAAGCAGGTGACAGAAGCCGTCGTGGAGTCCCACCCGGTTCGAACTGAAAGGCCGGCCCCGATCCCTTCGAAGGCTTCAGCCTGTTCCGGGCCCGTGAGGCGGTCCGTCCCTCCGTCCAGCCCCTCCCCTGCGAGAACAGAGAGCCCCGCCGAGGAGTCTGGAAGGAGCGACTCTCCAGCGTCCATGGTCACCACCAAAGTGACCAGGGGGATTTGGCTCATTCGGGCGATCTTGAACCCCAAACCGTTGGGCAGGTGGGAGGACTCCACCGGGGGGAAGTCGAAGGGCCGAACGACACCGGAGTTCGGGGGGACGGATCGGTCCATGCTTGAAGCGGTGGGGCCGGTCATTGCCCGCCTCCGGGGATATAGGTGAGAAAGGCCCGGTTGTCGGGGCCAAAAAACTCCGAGGCGAAATCCTTGACCTGCTGTCGCGAAACAGCCCGGACCCGATCCACCTCCAGGTTTAGGCGAGCGGGATCATCGAAGGTCTGGTCGAACATCGAAAGGAGATCGGCTCGCTGCCCCACCTGCTGGATATTTCGGAGAAGATGGGTTTCTGTGAGGGCTACAGACCGATCCAGCTCCATCTGGTTGACAGAGGAAAGGTCCCCTAGAACCTCCAACAGCCCTCGTTCCAGGTCCTCAGGTTTGGACCCCGGGTACCCAGTCACCCAGAAGAGAAGAAGGGACGCACTGGTCTGAAGCGGGAACAGATAGGCCAGGACGTCCTTGGCCACCCGTTTCTCCCGGACCAGGGTCCGATAGAGACGAGACGCTTTTCCACCACCCAGAACCGTCGCAGCAACCTCAGCCGTATGGAACCGATCCGAGGTCAGGGGAGGAACCCTTACCGCCATGTACACCCGGGGAAGTGGAACGTCGTCCACAACTTCTTCCCGAACGGTCTCACCAATCACCGAGGGGATCTCGATCTCCCCTGGGAGAGGCGGAATCGGGGCACCTTCAGGGATCTCGCCGAAGTACTTTTCGATGGTTTTTAAAGCGGAGTCCGGGTCGAAGTCCCCGGCCAGGGTGAGGACGGCGTTGTTCGGGACATAAAAGGTCTTGAAGAAGTCCCCGACGTCCTCCAGGGTGGCAGCCCCGATATCCTTCATGGACCCGATGACCGAATGGTGGTAGGGGTGGGTGGGTGGAAAGACCAGAGCCTGCATGCGCTCGTCCCAGTCCCCATAGGGCTGGTTGTCATAGCGCTCCTTTCGCTCGTTCTTCACCACCTCCTGCTGGTTCTCCAACTTCTCTTGCGTCATGGCCGGGAGCATCCAACCCATCCGGTCCGATTCAAGCCAGAGAGCCAATTCCAGGTGATGTGAGGGGAGCGTTTCGTAGTAGTTGGTCCGGTCGAACCAGGTCGAGGCATTCAGGGACCCTCCCGCCTGCTCCACAAGCTCGAAGTGCCGGTTCTTGGGAACGTTGGCTGAACCCTGGAACATCATGTGTTCGAACAGGTGCGCGAACCCGGTTCGCCCCGGTCTTTCGTTCCGGGAACCAACGGCATACCAGAGGTTGACCCCCACGATGGGGATGGAGGTGTCGAGGGATAGGGTGACCCGAAGGCCATTGGACAGCCGGTGCCTTTCCACAGGGACATTCAACAAGGTATTGCTCTTCTCTTTCCTTTAGGGGCCAACCCGGGTACCGGGGCGAGCCGCTAGGGTCTTTGCATGAGGCGTTCCCGAAGTGCGAGAGGGAGAAGATCCTGGGTAAGCAGATCCCCGGCTCCCTCACCGCCATCGGTGATTCGAGTCTCGGCCATGTCCAGGAGGAGTTGATCCCCCTCTATTGCCACCATCCGGCCCCGCTCCAGCATCTCGTAGGCCAGGTCCTCCCAACCCGCCGCCGCCGCCGCCAGGGCAGCCAGGAGCTGGGCTTCAAAATCGAAGGGGCGCAGCCGGGCTCCGCCGGAGATGTCTCTGGACCCCTCCTCCAGGAGCCCTAGATCAACCTCCACCAATCCCAACACCACCTGGCCCCATCCCTCGCCGGGGTCGAGGTCGACAGAACGTGTCAGGGGTCCCAGTGCCTCTTCCTTCCGCCCCTCCAGGGTCAGGGTAACTCCGATCTCATAGGCGATCGTCGGATCGTCCGGATCCAGTTTCGCTGCCGCCGTGAGTTCCCTCATCGAATCCTCAAAAAGACCTTCCCTGGAGAGGTAGGCACCAAACGACAGACGGGCCAAAGGAAGATCCGGGGCCAGAATGGAGGCGGTCCTCAGGGCCCCTTCGGCGTCCGGATCATCGAACTGGGCCAGGCCGTTTCCCACCGTGGCAAGGATGAAGGCATCCTCCGGGTCCTGAGCCAACGCCTCCCTGAAGCGTTCGTAGGCGCTTCCCGGAGCCCCCAACTCCTGTTCGGCGACCCCGATCCAGCAGAGGATCGACGGATTGTCAGGATCAAGTTCCAGCGTCTGGGACAACTCCCGGGCCATACCCTCCCAGTTTCCCTCCTCCCCGAGGTCAAGGGCTTGGCGGAGGAGGGCCTCGATATCCACGGTCATGCCCCGAACTTGGCCAGCCGCTGAGCGTGGGCCAGGGCCAGGGTCATTAGATGCTTCCCTTCGAAGGTCCCAAGATCCCCTCGCCTGCAATCCGACTCACCAAATCCCCCACCGGTGGGGCGAGCCCAGGGGGAATCGATCAGAACCGGAACGGCATGCCAGGAATGGGCGGCAAATGTGGCCGGGGTCGAGTGATCTCCCGTCACTACCAGCACCTCCGGATTCACTTCCTTAATCCGGGTGATAAGGGGATCAACCGATTCGATGGCCTTCACTTTCGCGTCGAAGTCTCCGTCCTCACCCCGGGAATCTGTGTATTTGAAGTGCAGGAAGAAGAAGTCATAGTCGTTGAAATGCTTCTTGAGGATATCTGGGAGTTCCGAGGTGTCGGCCGGAACATCCTTCACATCCATCCCTACCAGGCGAGCCACACCCCGGTACATGGGATACTGGGCGATGGCTAAAGCCTTTAGGCCATATCGTTCCTGGAAGCTCGGGAAGCCCTCGTAGGCCGCGAACCCTCTAGCCAGGACCCCGGAAATCCGCGGCTCATCCTTCAACAGCTCCCGGATCTGGTCCAGGACCCCTTGCATGAGGGCTGCGCTCTTTTCGGAACCGGGTTCTGTGGCCTTGATCGGGAGGGGGGGCACTCCCGTTGCCTGGGGGTCCGAGTCGGTCAGGTCTGCTTCCAGCCCCCCTCCTCGAAGGATCAGAACCGCTCGGTGCTCCTTCTCGTGGTCCAGGAAGACTTCGATTCCGTCAGGGGCCACCAGTCCGGCTCGCACCATTTCCACCACCCGGCGCCCTTCTTCGTCAGCCGGTCTTCCGGCCCGTCGATCCTGGACCAGCCCATTGGCGTCCAGGGTGGCAAGGTTCAGGCGAGCGGCCAGGTCTCCCGCTCTAAGCTCGAAGCCGACTCCCAGTGCACTCAGGGCGCCCCTTCCCACATCATACTCCACCGGGTCGTAGCCGAAGAGAGAGAGGTGCCCGGGACCACTTCCCGCGGTAATTCCGTGCTGGACCGGGATGAGTGCACCCAGGGAGGCCGACTCTGCCAAGGCATCCAGATTCGGCGTGTCGGCGGTTTCGAGCTCCGTCAATCCGGTTTCCGGATGAGGAAGGCCTCCGAGGCCGTCCAGGACGAAGAGAACGATCTTTTTTCCTTCCGCGCCTCTTTCGACCAAGGCGTCGGGAAATCGGATGGATGACATGGGCTTGCACTCATTGAAGAAGGAACGCTGCGCCGCCTGGATACCCCGGTCCAAAGGAACGGAGAACCCAGGTCCGAAAAAATGGAGATCCCGTTTGGAATGAAAATATCCCCGGGGGGTTACACCTGCCATATCACGTGAGTGCCCCCCATTTTTCCGAGGACTCAGGTTAGGCCGCTTCTCCCGGGATTGCCTCCCCCTGGGCATTCCTCGTAGGATGCCAAATCTGACTCGTCCAAAGGGTCCCGGCGACCCTGTCCAAAAAGAGGAGATCTACTGTGAAGTACACCCCCTTCGAGATGGAACGGTGGCAATCAACCTTCGAAAACAGGGTGACCATCAACCTATCTGAGAGCGGCGTCCACCCCATGACGGCGGGAGAGCTGCTCCAATTGGCCGGGACGGATGAGGGTATCGAGGGAATTCCCCTGTCCTATGGGCAGTCCAATGGCTCCGACGAGCTCCGGGATCGAATTGCCGCCCTCTACCCCGGTGCCACCGAGGCCTCGGTTCTTGTTACGGTGGGGGGTGCCGAAGCCAACTTCGTGAGCCAGTGGCACCTTCTGGAAGCCGGGAAACCGGTGGCGGTCATGCTCCCGAACTACATGCAGGTTCCGGGAATGGTGGAGAATTTCGGAGCCCCCATTCTTCCCTTCAACTTGAAGGAAGAGACGGGCTGGCAACCGGATCTGAACGAACTCGAGTCCGCTCTCAAGGATGGCGCCAGCTTCATTCTCGTGACGAATCCCAATAATCCCACCGGCGCCTGCCTTTCCGAGGAGTCCATGGCCGGGATTGTGGAGTTGGCGGACCGCTTCGGTGCTTGGATCCTATCCGACGAAGTCTATCGGGGAGCCGAGGTGGGGGGGGAGGAAACACCGTCCTTCTGGGGACGGACCGAGCGCGTTCTGATCACCAACTCCCTCTCCAAGGCATACGGGCTCCCGGGCCTCCGCCTGGGTTGGGTCGTGGGTCCGTCGGATTTGGTTCAGGACCTCTGGGGCCGGACCGACTATACAACCATCTCCCCCGCCTCACTCTCCGACCACATGGCCACGCTGGCCCTGGAACCAACAACCCGAAGCAAGATTCTCCAGAGGACCCGGGGTATCATCAAGGCGAATTTTGAGGCAATGAAGGGTTGGATCGACGAACAGGAAGGGCTATTCAGCTATCGCCCCCCCGACGCCGGGGCCATCTGCTACATGCGATACGATTCTGAGGTAAACTCTTCAGCGTTCGCCGAAAAGCTTCGGGTGGAAAAATCTCTCCTGGTGGTGCCCGGAGATCATTTCGGAATGGATCACTACCTCCGGATCGGATTCGGAAACCCACGGGAAGAACTCATGGACGGCCTGGGCAGGATAGCCGAAGCCTTCCAGGAGGTTCGAGGCTGAGCAAGGCTATGCCGCCACAAGATGTCCTCCGCGACCTCGAACTGCTTTTGCAGTCTCGCTACGGTCTCATCCACATAGACACGGACGAGGCCGACCGGGCCCTTTCCCTTCTTCAACACCTTGCGGACCGGATTTCGACGCCCCTCTTCACCTGGTCCCGGATCGAAGGAATCCGGAGGGTCGGATGGGAGGGCGGCATCTTCGACACCAAAGAGCCACAGAAGGCCATGGCCCATGTGGCTGCCGCCGACATCTCCGCCATCTATCATTTCCATGGCATAGGACAACATCTGGAAAACGACGAGGTGTTCAGGGCTCAGGTGAAAGCAGGGGCGACCAAGCTGGAAACCATGAATGGCGCCATCGTCTTTACGGGCTCGGATCTCTCCTTACCCACCGATCTGGATCCTATGGCAGCCACCCTGGGCCTCCCCGCCCCAGGGGAGGAGGAATATCGAAGCCTCCTGGGAAACCTCATTCGGGACCTGAGCCAACGGCAGTATATCGAGGTCGACCTCTCGAAAGAGGAAATGGCGGGCCTCCTGAAGCACCTCTCGGGTCTGACTCTCATGGAGGCGGGGAAAATCCTCACGAAAGCGATCATCGAGGATCACCGACTCACCCCCGATGACATCCGCCACGTCATCGAAGCGAAGAAGGTCGTAGTGGAACGGGAGGGGTTGCTGGAGTACTTCCCCGTAGAACAGACCATGGCGAATATCGCCGATCTGGTGAATCTGAAGGCCTGGTTGGCGAAGAGAAAAAACGTAGTTGAAAATCCCCTCAAGGCTGAGGAGTTCGGTCTTTCTTTTCCGCGGGGGGTCCTGCTTCTTGGAGTCCCAGGATGCGGAAAGAGCCTCTGTGCGAAGGCAGTGGCATCGGAGTGGGGCCTGCCCCTGCTCAAGTTCGACACCTCCAACCTCTACAACAAATACATCGGCGAGAGTGAGAAGAACTTCAAAAGGGCGATTAGAGCCGCAGAGCGAATGGCGCCGGTGATTCTATGGATCGACGAACTCGAGAAGGCTTTTGCTTCGGGAGGGACCGAAGACGGAGGGGTTTCCCAGCGAATCCTGGGATCATTCCTGAGTTGGATGCAGGACCGGAAAGGGGAGGTATTCATCGTCGCGACGGCGAATGAGATCAATCGCCTGCCACCGGAATTCCTCCGAAAGGGCCGGTTCGATGAGATCTTCTTCGTCGATCTTCCAGACGCCGACACCCGCCGCGAGATCTTCAAAATCCACCTGGTCTCCCGGGGGCAGGATTCGACAGCTTTCGATCTCCACACCCTGGCGGTGGGAACCGATGGCTTCACCGGATCCGAGATCGAAGAGGTAGTGGTTTCAGGACTCTATACCGCATTTTCCGACGAAGTACCCCTCGATACGGAGGGTCTGATGAGGGAGGTCCGAGGAACGGTGCCTCTTTCCGTGACCATGGCCGAAAAGATCGAAGCACTGAGGGGTTGGGCAGAAAGTCGAACGGTCCCCGCAAACTGACCGCGTCGGTCCTATTCTGAGTCCACTCTCTCGACACACTCGGGCAGGTCGTTCCGGGGAGAATTCACGAGGCTTGAAACGGCGTGGCTTTCGAGGCCCTCGGTGAAAGGCTGCAGAAGGGCCGGCAAGGTTGCCGCATCAGCCAAGGGATCGAGCCAGCGATTGGCTGAGTGAGGGGTCAGGATCACCGGCATTCTGTGGTGAATCTCCCGGATCTCGGGCACCGCCTCGGTCGTGAGGATCGTGAAGGTAAAGAGAGGGGAGCCATCCTGAGGATTCCACTTCTCCCAGAGGCCTGCCATGACGAAGGGTTCGGCTCCAGGACGATGGATCCAGTGAGGGATCTTGGTCGGCTTGCCCCCTTCCCCGGCCTCCACTTTTCTCCACTCGAAGAAGCCATCGGCGGGGACCACGCACCGGCGGCTTCGAAAGGCCCCGCGGAACGCAGGCTTCTCCGCAACCGTCTCAGAACGGGCGTTGATCATCCGGTTCCCCACGGCCGGGTCCTTCGCCCAGCCTGGCACCAGGCCCCATCTCAGCAATCCCATCCGCCGCCCGTCCGGGTCCTGGGCGATCACGGGGGCTTCCTGGGTGGGGGCGATATTAAAGCGGGGCGGATAGTCGAATTCCGGTGGGTCGATATCGAAGGAATCCACCAGGTTGGACAGGGGAACCGAGAGAGTGTAACGACCGCACAACGTACTGTGGCCTAGCCGCGGGAAAGGAAGCCGAGCAGGCTCATGAACCCTGCGATGAAGCTTCCGTACTCTTCCTTACTCCGGAGAACCATCAGGGGCGGCACCTCGGCCTGCTCGGAGAGGACCTTGAGGTTCACAAAGGAGACAATCTCCGAGTCCTCGAGGTCGATGGCATCCCAGTCCCGGGCCGGCTTGGACTTGAACTCCTCGTAGGCCTCGGAGAGGATTCCCAAGTTCCCGTCCTCTGGAAGGACGATATAAAAGGCTCGGCTCCCAAGGCCGAAGCGTCGAGCCACAGAACTCCAGCCCCCACCGGACCTCCTCATGCCGACAAGAGCATCGGAGGACACGCCGGCACGGGTCGAAACAAAAAGGACAACAGGAACCTCGTCCGGTTCCATGCCCCACTCCCCAAGGACCTCCACCTCATCTATGGGCACCCCGAAATGGTCCGCCACCGCCCTGTAGTAGGCCTGCCTGGCCCCGGGGCCCAGCTCCTGCCCTGAGGCAACATCAAACGCCCCGGCCCCCGCCGTGAAGACACAGCAGAGGAGTAGGGAAATCCAGGGGATGGGGGCTTGCTTCACCGATTGTCTCCGAAACCAATGCGAGAATAGGGGTTGATTAACAAATAGGCTGAAACCGGTCCATGGGCAAACAAAAAGATCCTTCGACCGTGCCTCCGGCCTTGAGCCCTCCGGAGACCTCCGTCAGGACCGGTAAACCAAACCCCCGCCAGTATGGCAGACTCCTGGGCCATTCTCTGGCATGAACCTTGAGATGGTAGGGTGGCAAAGAGAAAAGACGAGGGAATAGAAAGTCACGGATCGGGCGCGGGAGGAAAAGATGAACGATCATGAGAAAGAGACGAAGTTTCGAGGGGCGGATGAAGGCACCGACGTGGGTATTCCTAAGCCCCTGGCTGGGCCTGAAAAGCGGGATCTGGTGGTGGACCTCACGGGAATCACCCGGTTGGACCTGAGAAGCCTTGCCCTGCTACTGACGGCTCAACAACAAGCCGAACAAGAAGATAGGAAGGTGTGGCTCGCAGGGGTCCCTCTCAGGATCTGGCAGACCCTGGATGAAATGGGCCTCGGCCGGTTATTCAAGTTTTTTCCCGTATCCGGTCAGGTGGCCGTATAATCCCACCCCCCATTCTCGAATAACATAGAAGCCGGCCCCCCCCCCTCTCAGGGCGGGGGGCCGGTCTCATTTTGGAACTCCATCGGTCCAAGGGGCCCCTGGGAACGTCCTATTTTGGTGACACAAAGGGGCCTGAACCGGGATCAACCACCCATGTCAACGATCTCTTCAAAACTGGTCGGATCCCATTTCGGCGCCTCAGGGGCATTCCCGAGTTCCAGACCAAGGTAGAACATGAGCTTGGTGGTATTGGTGGCCTTGGTGATGTCCATCTTCTCCACCTCATCATCAACGCCATGATAGTCTTCCGTGGTCCCGCAGAAGAAGAAGAGGACCGGCACACCGCGGCGGGCAAAATTAAAGTGGTCGGAGCGACGGTAGAAGTTCTGCTCCGGCCAGATGTCATCCGCCGCCGTCAGATTCAGCTCTGGATGCTCGACATTGACCCTGTCCATGGTCTCACCCAGATCTGAGTGCTCTTTTCCGATCACCACGATGGTGTCCGTGGCGTTTCTGGAAATCATGTCTGCGTTAAGGTTCGCCACCAACTCACCATCAACCCCCGGGGTCTCTGCATAGACCCGACTACCCCAGAGGCCGCTCTCCTCGCCGCTCACCGCAAGAAAAACCAAGGACCGTTTCGGCCGCTCGGCCAGCATGGAGAACGCCTCGGCCAGCTCCACCACCGCGATGGTCCCTGACCCATCATCATCAGCTCCGTTCCGGATGCTGTCGCCAGCTTCGTTCGGGCTGCCAACTCCCACATGGTCCATGTGACCACTGAAGACGATGAACTCCTTCTTCAGCTCAGGGTCACTTCCTTCCAGAATCCCCACGGTGTTCGGCATATCGAACCCGTCCAGCTCCTGGCCGACGGTGTTCAGGGTGATTTCGAGGCCGGGGACTTCGATGAGGGCAGCCTCACCGCCGGCCTGGGCCATAACCTGACCAAGCTGGATTCCGTGGGATGCCAGAAGGGGCTCCAAGCTGCCCCGGCGGATGTTCAACATGGCGAGGGCACCGGAACCTGAATCGGACCAGGGAGTGATCCTCTGGCGTTGGTTCCTGGCTCTCTCAACTGCCGTAGCCCAATCTTCGTCGGAGCTCTGGTCCACGAACATCACGGAGGCCGGGCTCGCTTCCATCAGGCCGGCCGGGAAACGCACCCGCCGACGGCCTGTCTGCGGGGTTTCGGCCGGGACGATGATGAGGTGTTTCCCTGCGATCTGATCAGCCGGCAAATCTTGAGCGGCGGCCAGGTTCCCGGTGACGATCGCCACCGAACCGGTCACCTCACCACCTGCCACAGTCCTCATGAAATTCAGATCGGTTCCGAATTCCAGGGTGGGCCCACCCGCGACCTGGGCCGAAGAGGCGTCAAAATCCGCCGCCGCCTCTCCAATATGATAATTCTGTATAAAGGTCCCGTTGTCTCCACCCGGCTCCAGACCATAGCGCTTGAACTCGTCAGCGATCCACTGAGCCGTCATGTCCAGCCCCGGGCTGGGATTGGCTCGACCCATCATGGAGTCGTGAGCGATCACTCCGACCTTCTGGAGGAAATCCGCCTCATTGATGGAGGCCTCCGCCTCTTCCACCGGAACTCCCCCATCGCACGCCATAAAACAGGGGGAGGCAAGAATCGCCAGAAAAATCATCCTTCTCATAGGGATTTCCTCTTTTGTGGGTCGACGCCCAGGGCTTCAATACCTGTCACGAAATATCTGGAACAATCTCCAAGGATACCCCGATGAGGGCCCCTGGGGTAGCACGAAGAATTGGATAATCCTGGTTCGGGCCGAGCTCGGGCCCAATGAGCCCCCACGCCACGAGGCCGTCGTCGGAGCGGGGCTCAAGGAGGGTGAAGATCACCCGGGCCAATGGTTGATCCATGGGCACCATGACCATTCCCGGAACCACGGTCCCGGACCCGGAAGCGCTATAACTCCCCCAAACCTCCTGAGCCTGGTGCCCCTGGTACTCCCGTTCACTGGTAGAGAGGGAGTCGATATGGAAGACCTCCACATCCACCCCTGAGGGCGCTTCCCGGACCACCATGGTTTTCACCCCATGAGCGTGAAGCAGATCGACAACCTCGTCCAGCCCCGGGGGAATGAAGTATGCGGGGGGGACCGTCTCCCACTCGGTTGGGCGGAAGGTGCCAAACTCGATCATCTCGGTGGGAAGCTGGGTGTCCGTTCTGAGGAGCATGGTCTGGCCGGAGATCGGATTCTCCTCTTCCTCCACTTCCCCCATGAGGATGGTGACTGGCTCTTCCGAACCCTGAATCACGAATTGAACACCGAGGGAGTCCCCGACGATTGATCTCGAGTCGGCTCGGGCCGTTCTTTCCCGGATCTCGGAGGCGTTGGCGTAGGCGAACTCGATGGTCCGCTCGGTGAACCAGTAGGAAATTCCGATTCTCTCCTCAAAAGAGGCGTACGAATAGGCCTCGCCCAGAATACCGAACCGGTTCCGGAGTCCAATGTAGTTGCTCACATACCGAGGCTGATGACTGAAAGTGTACCAGCCCGCCTCCCGGTCTCCCCGTGCCGGCCTGGCCCCACCGTAGTAGTACATGTCCCAGCCGGACTTCTCTTTTACGCCAGACGTGATCTCGGGTAACCATGTGCCCCGGAGATAGTCGTCGATCTCAGCCGGAGTGTGGGGTGAGAGAGGAGGGGCGTAGGTGAGGTGATACCCATGATGGGATCCGTTGGTGGTGTGGAGATCCACCGAAAGGTGGGGATCATATTCTGTATATAGGCTGACCAGAGCCCGGGACTCAGGGGCATCCAACTTCATCTGATCCCGATTCAGATCCAGACCCATGGCGTTGGGTCGTTGGCCCATGCCTTCCACCGGACCGTGTTGTCCCCTGCGGTTCGTGGGGCTCACCCGCTCGTTGCCGTCCGGGTTATAAAGGGGGGCGATGAGGAGGATGACGGAGTCGGCCCAATGGTCATGGTCCCCCGCAGCCAGCTCCCGAAGGAGAATCAGAAGGGCTTCTTTCCCTGAGATCTCCCCTGCGTGAATACCTCCCTGGACATAAAGCCTGGCTTTCCCGCTTGCCCGAACGGCCTCGGGAGAGGGCCCGGAGACATCCCCTACCACGACCAGAGGAATCGACCGTCCCTCGGAAGAAGTACCCATGGAGGTCAGGTACATCTGGGCTTCCCCATCCGTCACATCCGTGAGGAATGCCACCAGTTCATCGTATCCTGTCGTCTGGCGAAAATCAGTCCGTTCTGCGGCAGTCTCCGGTGATCCGGGATCCTGACCGAGGAGAGGGCTGAAGAGGAACGGAAGAAAAAGAAGGGTCGAAGCAGAAAGAGAAACAGCTCTCTGAAGCCGGCCTGTTGTCATGATTCACCTCACTCACGTGGTTCCCTAAGAGACCCGGCCGATGGCCGAGCCGGGCCCCAAGGTAGGGATCGGAGGTGTTCAGGTCCAACCCCCCAGGGAGGTTCCGCTAGTGGAGGGTCTTCAGAAGGGCTTTGAGGTTCTGTTCTGTCACGGGAGCCCGGGCTACCAGCAAGCCCCGCCCCCATTCCATGACGACTTGATTCCATCCAACCGGGAGGGAAGCTTCAAGGATGTTGGCGTACATCCGGCCTCCGGGAGCCTCCTCCAGGGAACCTCTAGCCCCCCGGGGGACGCTGGCCTCCGCATCGGCGCTCAGGAGCATTCCCAGATAGCGCAGTTCCAACGTGTCGCCAGCTGAAAGGAGTTGGCGAATGAGAAGGGCCTTTTCCCCCGCCCCCCTCTCTTCCCACTCGATGGAAACGACCTTTAGCCCGGGAACGGCCAGGGAGTTTTCCAGGGAGTCGGGGATCTGGGCTTCCGCTTTGGAGGCACTCCCCTCGGCCTCGCGCGCCGCGGCAGAGAAGGCCTGGGCCGGGGATTCAGCGGTGGGAGCCATCCGCTCCCGGAGGGCGGTCGCGGAATTCACTTTCGCCGAGGACCCCAAGAGCTCAGAGGCGGCAGGGGAATCAGAGGGTTTCGTCACCGCTGCCTCAGCCTCGGCTTGCCGGAGAGAGCTGGCCTCGGCGGCCTCCGGGGAAGCCGCCAGCGCATCCACCCTACCGGGGGCCTCCCCGACTCTCTGGTCCTGAATACTGCCTTCGAATCCACGGCCCTCCTGGCCGGAGGGAGGGGGGATTGTAATCTCAGGCGGCAGGGCGAGATCGTTCCCTGCCTCCTCCGGGTCTGAACTCAGGTTGGCCCGTTGAAGGGAGGAAATGTCAGCATCTTCATATCTCAGAGAAGCCGGAGCGAGGGGATCTTCTTCCGACAGGGTGCTTCCGACCTGCCCCCCCATCCACCCCACACCAAGAGCCACGAGAATCGTTGCAGCCCAGGCCAGGGGAACGCCTCTGAGGGGCCCCCGGTACCGAGGGGCTTCCACTTTCTCGGGATCGGCTTCCAACGCAGGAGGCCCCGGAGCTGCCGCCCGTTCCCTCAGCTCCTCGAAGGACGGAAGAGCGACCCCGGGCATGGCCGGGCCTTTAAGGAGATCCTGGGCCTGGGTCCGAACGACCTCTTCATCCTGGAGTCTTTCCTGACACACGGAGCAGCTCGAGATGTGATCCCGGACTTCCGATCCCCTTCCGCCCGGCAGGAGATCCAGGCTTCCGTCCAGGAAAGCGTGAAGTTCCCCGTCAGTTACGTGCCGCATGTTCCTTCTCCATACCACCGTGTGCATCGACCAACCGCCGTCTCGCCCGGGCCAGGGTGGTGCCAACGGCCCCGGGGGAAAGTTCCGTCACCTCAGCGATTTCCCGGTAGCTCAAACCTGCATCCCATAAAAGGAGGAGTTCCCGATCCCGCTCATTTAGAGTATTCAGTGCCGTTCGGAGCTGCTCCCATTCCTCTTCAGCCAAAACCCTCTCCTCCGGGCCTGGTCCACCCCCCTGATCTTCGGCTTCGGTTCTCAAAAGGGCGAGGTGTTTCTTTCTGCGAATGACCATCCGGGCCTCGTCGCGAGCCAGGTTCGAGGCTACACGGAAAAGCCACGCCCTCGGGTTCTCCGGTTCATATCGGAGGGCTCTCACGAACACCTCCTGAGCCAGATCCCGGGCCCTTTCCGGGTCCCAGACTTTCCTGTGAAGGAACCGGAAGAGCTCCTCGAAGCTCGTTCGGTAAACCTCGCCCCAGTCAACACTCACTAGTAAGAACCTTCTCCTGGTTGAAATCGAGGTCCCAGCCCAACCCGATTCTATCCCGTTCAGTCGAAGTACCATACACCGGGTATCCATAGGGCGGTCCCTCTGAAGCCTTATGACGTCCCATGGCACCGGATCAACACATCTTCCTCGGTCGGAGGAGATAGGGCCAAGAAAAAGCCCCCCCCGGCAGCTTCTTGCCGGGGGGGGCGAACCACGGAAAAGGTCGGGTCAGGCGATCACCCTCCGGCCCTCCTGATGTGCACGGTTCCACCGAAGGTCTCCACTTCGATCCTGGCAGACCCGGTCCCGAGCTCGAAGCTCAGTTCTTTTCCACTCAAGCCGGGGATTCCACTCCCCTTTATGGGCTCGCTAGGGGCCCCGGGATAGTCGATCTCTATGTCACCGGCCAGAGCAATCAGGTCGAACTGGGCATTGATATTCGCTGGGAGGATAAGGAAGATCCGCCCCCCATGAGACCCGAAGTTGTAGGTACCCCCATCCTCGATGGTCCCCTCATACCGCAGGTCCCCACCCACGCTCCCAATCTCCACATCCGAGGACCGGATACCCTCCAGAATCAGCTCACCTCCCACACTCTCCGCATAGATATCACCTGAACAGTCCTTGATGGTGACCCCTCCTGCGATCCCGGTGACCTCGATGTCACCCTGGGCACCCTCCAGATAGACCGCTCCGTTCACCGATTCCAGGGCGATGTTGCCCCTGCCTCCGATCAAAGTGATGGGGCCGTGGACCGTACCTACCTCCACCTGGCCTTCCACCCCTTGGATGTCCACGGCCAGAGCCAATCCTTCGATTTCCAGGTCGAAACCTCTTGGAACCGTGACCTCGAAATCCGCTCCGCTGGCCATGCCGTATCCCCGATCCATGTCTGGCTCAACGGAGATCGTGCTACCGGACCTGGAGACCTCGATGGTGTAGGAATCGGGGTGATCGGCTTTGATCTGAACCGCATCCCTGTCCCAGGTCCGAACGATCACCTCCCCCTGCAAGCTCGAGAGTTCAAAGCGGGAGGCTCCGTTGGCTTGGACAATGGTGTCGGTTTGCGGAAGAAAGGCCGCTGCGCTCAAAGCGCCAATGATGATACCGGTGATCATGGTTTCCTCTGTCTCGCTCAGGTACTGGCGTACACCGCGCCGGCCGCTCGCCGAAGCAGGTCCACCTTTTTGCGAAGATTGTCGGCCAGGTACCGCTGAAGAAGGGTACTGGCCGGGTCATTCATGAGGGCATCCCCAGCATCCTGGATGGCCGAATCGATGGATTGAAGGTTCTCTTCCAGAACCCGAATCGTTTCCGGGTCCAGGATCTCACGGCCCGTTTCGAGGACGGCCTCAAGGTCGGCGACGGCCTGGTCGTACTCACCATAGGCCTCTTCCCAGCCAACCATCTGAGCCATGGACCCACCCGTGGGGGCAACTGAATCGAAGGCACCTGGCCTTCCGGAAAGAACCGCCCAGACGGAACCCCCCGAGATCACGATGAGGGCGATACTGGCCGCCAGAAGCTGCCAAGCAGGAAGGCTGATCCTACGGGACACCTTAGGCGTGCTTCCAGGCCCGGCGCCGCTCCCCCTGGCTCCAGCTTCCCCCAGTGCCACACCCCCGGCCCCCGACTTCTCCAGGATCCGCCAGGCCACCTGGGGCCAGAGATCCCGTGTCGGCTCGGCATCCGTGGGGAGTGATCGAAGGTCGGTCATAAGCTGGGAGAGGTCCTCAAGCTCCTGCTGGCAGCTGGGACAACCATCCAGATGGGCCCGGACCTCGGTCTCGGTCTCCGGATCCAGGAGACCCTCCCGGTAGTCGTGTAGCAAGCTGTCATCGATGTGCTGATTCATGCGTCCAGCCTTTCCCTCATCATCTTCCGGGCTCTATGGATCTGAGCCTTCACCGTCCCCAAAGCCACTTCCTGCATCCTTGCGATCTCATCGTACTTGTACCCGTATACGTCCCGAAGAATCAAAACTGTCCTCGCCCCTTCCGGTAGGCTGGCTATCGCCCGCTCCAGATCCATCCTGGTCCCGGGGAACTCCTCCTTCACCCTCCTGAGATACAGGCCCGGGTCTTCAACCAACTCTTCGCGGGACTCCCGGCGACCCTTCTTCCGCCCTTCCTGAAGCACGACGTTCACGGCCAGCCGGTGAAGCCAGGTGGTGAATTTGCTCTCCCCCCTGAAGCTCCCCAAACGCTCCCAGGCCCTCACGAACACGTCCTGGGTCAACTCCTCTGCGGCGTGGGCATCACGAGCCATGCGTAGACAGAGAGCGTAGATCCTGCCGACCAGGCGCCGGTAGAGAGCTTCGAAAGCCCTGTTATTCCCGGTCTGGGCCTCTTTCACCAGTTCCCCGGTGCTCAGCCCTTCCCAGCTGTCGACCTTCTCCGCTCTGGCCAACGGAATCGCGCCCATTCCATCTCCCGAAGGGGAAGTCTTTTTCCTCATCATATTCGATCCCGGAGGGGGCTGGAATGTTTGAATGAGGTAGCCACGACGGACTAGCTGACCGAAGCGACGATCTCGGAAAACCTGGGATGGTCGCGAAGGGGGGCGAAGAGAGGATCCAGGATAAGTTCAGCCGCTGAAAGGGGAGACGGGACAGAAAGGGCGGTCTCGAGCTCCTGGATGGCCAGCTCCGTTGCCCCGATAAGTGTATAGATCAGGATCAGGTCCCGGAGGTGATCCCCACCGGCGAAGGCGTCATCGTGAATAGAGAGTGTGGATACGGCGGTGTTGCCTTGAGCAGCTGCATGGATTCCCTCCCCCAGAAGAGCGAAGGCCAACCCGAGCTTGGCATGAGCCCGGGCAATCACCCCGGACTGTACCGGCCCGGGGGTGGCCGCAACTGCGTCGAGTACCGCCTGGCTGCTCATGCGCAGAGAGTCGGCATACGCGTCTCTCAGGCTGCCTTCTCCCCGAAGGTGATAAAGGAGGGCCCTTCGTTCATGGGCCTCTCCGAGGCCGGCCCGAAAAGTCTCCGCGCGCCCGCCGACGGGAGGGGCCACCCTACCCTGCCGGCCACCAGCCCCCTGGAGATCCCCCCTGTAATAGGCGACCTCGGAGTCGAGGAGGGTCCTGAGCCTGGCTGGAACGGCGTCGGGGAGCTCTTCCACATATCGTCGGGCAGCGACGGTGTCCCCCGTCGACGCAAGCCTGATCTTCAGAAGCTCCCGGTAGGCGGTCAATCCCTCAGGGGCCAGGGCTGCAGCCAGGTCGAAATACCGCTGGGCCTCCTCCCACCGACGCATTCGGAGGTAGGTCTCCCCAAGGGTGTAGATCAGGTTGTAGGACCCATGGTCGTAGGTCCTGGCCCGCTCAAAGGCGGATACCGCTTCTTCCCACCGGCCCTGACCCCTGAGAATTAGCCCGATGGCGGTTATCACGCTGGCATCACTGGGCTTGAGGGCTTCGGCGGCGGCAAAATGCCGTAGAGCTTCCTCGGCATCACCTCGTCCGTAGAAGTAGAAGTAGCCCTGCGCCAACCTGGTCTCTACCGCATTCGGGGCCAGGGAGATGGCTTGGTCAAGAGCTTCAGAGGCAAGCTGGGCCTGATCCCGGGCCCCGGGGAAGTTTGAGAAAAGCCACATCCGAGCCTGGGAAAGGTATGCGTAGGCGGTGGCAAAGGTCGGATCGATCTCGGTGGCCTCCTGGAACAGCTGAACCGCCCTTCCGGCGTTGTTCCGATTCTCCCGCAGATCCCATTCGGAGAGGCCTTCATAATACTTATTGTAGGCCTCGGCACTCACCACCGACCCTTGGTCCAGTTCTGCCAGCTCCTCCGTCGTCAACTCGACCTCGAGAGCGCTGGCGATCTTTTTGGCAATCTCACTCTGGATGCCAAACACGTCGGACCCGAGCGTATCAATCGTCTCGGACCAAAGGTGAGCATCCGTCCGGGTGTCGATGAGCTGGGCGACGACTCGAATACGGTCATCCTGGCGGCGAACACTTCCCTCCAAGATGGACCCGGCGTTCAACTCCTGTCCGATCTCCCGGGCCGATTTGTTCGTGCCCCGGTATTGGAGGACCGTAGTCCTGGAGATCACTTCCAGACTGTCGATCTTCGCGAGATGATTGAGGATATCCTCGTGAAGGCCGTTGGCGAAGAAACCTCCCTCATCGGAAGAATCCAGATCGGCGAAAGGGAGGACAGCGATGCGATGGGGGCTCATCTCCGGGATGCCGGACCCGATCAAGCCGACGGGAACCGCCTCATCAGGCTGGGACCATTGATAGGCGAAGAGGGCCCCCATGGCCACCAGTGCGCCGCTGGCCAAAAGGAGGATGGCTGAGACGAAGGGGCGACTCCCTTCCCGCCGGCCAACCCCCTCCTCTTCTTCCTCATCGAGGGTCTTTGTCCGTATCACACCCCCGGGAGTGACGTCGAACACCCAGGCCAGAATCAGGGTTACAGGAAAACCGAGGAGGGCCAAGGCTATGACCCATTTGATGGCCCAATCGGCCCAGCCCAGGACCGGGATGACGATATCCGCAGCCTCCAGGACGGCGAACGCCACGGCGGCATAGACCACAGCCACCCTGGCGACGTGACGACGTCCGGCTTCCTGTAGGAGTTCCCGGAGGTTCTGCAAACCACCCTCAAAGTTGAAGACGACCCGAATACCCCACCCTACGGAAGCTAAGACCACCGGGTTCCAACAGACACCCGGGGAAACCTCTTCCCTATCAACAGCGTACAAGGAGCCTGACCGGATAATGAGGCGAGCCGCACTACCCGGATGGCCTCATAGAGCCGAAAGTTGTCGGCTATTACCTGCTCAAGCGGGTTGCGAGAAGGTAAGGGTATGGTGAATCATGGGGGGTTTCCTGCATTGATAGTTCCGAATTTCCCCTGGAAGCGAAGGAGTCCTGTTCTCGGCCATGACTAGTTCAAAGAATGCGCCGGCCAGAATACAGATCCGGAATCCCATGGCGGGGTTGTGGCGGATCGCGGTTTATTATGTGGTGCTT
>CAYOVN010000007.1:0-51563 GCA_964407425.1 uncultured Gemmatimonadaceae bacterium | reverse complement strand
GCAGGCTGGAAACGAGGGGGTCGGCGAACCATCCCAGGGTACTGAAAGCCGAGGTCGTTCTTAGGTAGGTGTCCAGCCCCTCCCTCTCCAGTTCATCTTGAGCTTTTCTCGCTCCATCTTCGCTGAAGTACCCCTTGTACGGCATTCTCCCGACGATGGGGAACCACCAGGTCTTGGATTCAAAACGATCCCTATGGGCTGCAGAGAGAACCCAGGCCAGCGTGTCCGTCTCGAGTTGGGTGAAGCTGGTGTAGGAATCCCCGGCCTCCAATCGGAGCATGTGAATGGCGAATGCTCGGGCCTGCCGGGCCAGAAGGAGTTTCCGTCTCGTCTCCCCGTCCGTTCGGGTGTCGTTGATGACCTCATCAAAGGGCCGCCGACCCCTGAGGATCTTCATCTCAGCCCAACCAGCTTTGGCTAGATACACAGGCGAACACCCCGAGCAGCTGAAGAGGAGGAGGGCCAGGGGAAGCAGGACCCCCACCAGGAGGAGGGGTCGAGGAAGGCGGCGGGCCCGGCCAGAGCCGGGCCCGCCCTCACCAGAGGTCTCATGAGAATCCGTCACGACCGTAGTATCCGGCTCCTGGCTTCTCGATTCAAGGTTGCCGTACTCAGCGACCCCCGCCCAGAGACCGGATCAGGGGAATTCCGCCCTCGGTCGGGACGTAGACCACCGTGCCCTCAGGCATTTCGGTGAGCTGCTGGATATAGAAGAAGGTCAGGTACGCGGGGGTAAGACCCTCCGAAATGATTCGCTGGGCCTCGGCAATCCCTTTCGCTTCCTCAGCCTGCTGGCGAGCTCTTTCCGAGATGATCTCGGTCTGGAAGACTTCCGCCGCCACTTGCTGCTCTCGCTGGAGTTTTTCTTCGATGGCCTGCCGAACGCTTGAGGGGGCCTGAACGTCCCGAACGAAAACATCCATCACCTCGATACGATCCCCGGCCTTCGCCTGGATCTCCCTCTTCATATCGATAGCCACTTCACGACGGTTGGGGGAGAAGATCTCGTTGATGGACTTGGTGGCCACGGCATCCCGGACCCCATTTCTTACGGCGTTCAGAACGATTTGGCTGGTGATCTTCTGCTCCGTCCCGATTCGGTCGTAGAGGTCCGGGGCGTTGGCCCCGTCGATCCGGTAGAGCATGGAGATTTCCAGCATGACATTCAGCTGTTCCGAGGTCTGGGCGTCGATCTGCTCAATGCCTCCGTCGGTGGGGAAGCTCTGCTCCCTGACGGACATCTTCTCGATGGATGCGAAGGGGTTGATAACGTGGATCCCCTGATCGAGAGGGCTGGGGTCGACCGTGCCCATGAAGTGTTTCACCCCCACCTCTCCCACGTTGATGAGGACGATGGCATTCAGGAAAGCCAGCCCTACCCCAAAGAGCATGATCACATAGGAAAAGAGACGGACCGAGCCACTTTTGGCTCCAGCGGTGGGGGCCATGACCCGAAGTGCGGCCCCGATGACGATGACCATGATTGCCAGGATCGCGAGACCCATGGGTTCCTCCTTCGATGATGCGGGTAGGACCAGATGCACCCGCTCAAGCCTCAAAAGGACATGGGCGGTGCCAAGCGTTCTTCGTTTCCTGTTCCCTCAATACGTAAAGGAAGGCCAGGGTCTTCCGGTGAGATCCTTAGGATGCATCGGGGACGGGAGATCCTCAAGGTCCATCCTTCCCCTTTTGTTATATTGCTCCGGGGATCGGATCAGGCATTCGCCAGGACGGGCGTCGGGCTTCAACTGGATCCAGGATCGGGCCCAATTCGGGATGGAATCGGGCTTGAGAAGGAGTGATGATTGGTGAGTGAGGTGGGCGGTGACGTCTGAGTCGGCGAGACCGGACGGGGTCGTTATTCAGGAAATTGAACCGGTGGAATTAAAGGAACGCCTGGATCGGGGCGACCCTTTGGTATTGGTGGACGTGAGGGAATCCTTCGAGCGATCGATTGTTGACCTCCCGGACTTTGGACAGCGGTCCATCCCGGTAAAGTCGATTCCGTTCGCGGCTCCTCACCTAGATTCGGAAGATGAGATCGTCGTGTACTGCCGGGCGGGTCCCAGAAGTGCATGGGCCACCGAGCGTCTTATGGAGATGGGTTTTCCTAGAGTATTGAACCTTAGGGGTGGAGTTCTGGGGTGGCGCACCCAGATCGATCCTTCCATGAAAGCCTATTGATGCCAAAACCGGCCGTTCTTTTCCTCCTTTTCTTCCTGGTAGGATGCGGGGACGTTGAGAGCGATGGAGCCGATGGGAGAGAGGGGACACCTCCTCCTGCCGCTACCCTCAGGACACCCGACTCCCTCAGGGTGCCCGATTCCCTGGCCCTGATAGAACCGGACCTTGCCTCCGACTCCGTGGCCTTCCCGTCGGACCCGGACTCTCTGGAGACGGAATTCGATGGCCCGGTGAGGGTCAACGGACGCTTCCCAAAGCCGGAGCATGTGAAGGGCATATACCTGAATGCGTGGGCTGCCGGGTCCAGGAGGCGGAGCGACGCCCTCATTACCCTGGTGAAGCAGACCGAACTGAACTCCGTCGTCATCGACATCAAAGACGCGACGGGTTTCATCAGCCATCCCACCGCGGTGCCGTTGGCCCGAGAGGTAGGAGCCACCGAAGAGATCCGGATCCGAGATCTCCCGGGCTTGTTGGACCGATTGGAGGCGGCTGGGATTTATCCCATCGCCCGGATCGTCGTTGCCAAGGATCCCCTCCTTTCGGAGACCAGACCGGAATTCGCCATTCAGGACTCGGCGGGGGGAGTCTGGCTGGACCAGGACGGGGTTCGTTGGCTGAACCTTCACGACAAAGGGGTGTGGGACTATCACGTCGACCTGGCCCGAGAAGTAGTTCGGGCGGGTTTTCCCGAGATTCAATGGGACTACGTCCGGTTCCCAGATGCACCGGAGGAACTCAGGGCTCGATCTGTTTTCCCAGGAGCTGATGGAAGGACCCGGACCCAGGCTATCCGTGCCTTCCTGGGCTACTCCAGAGGAGCTTTGGCTTCCGAAGGGGCACTGGTAACCGCTGATGTGTTCGGGGTGACCACCTCTTATCGAAAGGATGTGGGGATCGGGCAGATCTGGGAGCAGTTCATCGACCAGGTCGATGCGGCTCTACCCATGGTCTACCCGAGTCACTATTGGACCGGGAGCTTCGGGTTCGAAACACCCAACGCCTATCCCTATGAGATTGTCCGGAGGGCCATCCGGGAAGCCGTCGAGCGGTCCGCAAAGGTGGAGGGGGCCGGGGCGGTGCGGCCCTGGCTTCAAGATTTCTCCCTGGGTCAGCCGGTCTATGATGCTCCGGAAATTCGAGCCCAGATTCAGGGTACCTATGATGCCGGTGTGGGGGAGTGGATTCTCTGGAATCCAGGCAGCCGGTACACGGAGTCGGCCCTGATGCCGAAGGGGAAGGTCCCGTCCTGGCTGGAGCCGGTCATGCGGGTGGGTGGGCAGATCGTACCACTCTCGAAACGCTTCGAGGTTCTGGGAGAGGCGGTCCCGGAGGGCATGGGCGAACCGGAGGACACAATCGCCCTGCCCGAGATGACTTTTCCGGTCCCCCCTGGGGCCACTGGGCGAAAGACTCTTCCTGCCGTGGCCCTCCCCGATACAGGAGGTGTGGCCGGAGGGACCTCAGGGAACGGGGGCGGATTCTCCTGAGGGGCTACGCCGGGGCGAACTGTAGTTCATGGAGGCGGGCGTAGAGCCCACCCCGGGCAAGCAGTTCCTGGTGGGATCCGGTTTCTTTCAATTCCCCGTGGTGGAAAACGAGGATCCGGTCCACGCCCTGGACGGTGGACAGACGGTGGGCGATGACCAGTGAGGTCCGACCCTTCATGACCTCGTTGGTTGCCTCTTCGATCTGGGCTTCGATTTCCGAGTCCACAGAACTCGTGGCTTCATCCAGAACCAGGATCCTCGGATCGAAAGCGAGTGCCCGGGCAAAGGACAGAAGTTGCCTCTCCCCTACTGACAGGGAAGACCCTCGTTCTCCCAAGGGTTGGCTGTAACCCTTGGGCAGGACATCAACGATTCTGTCGGCTCCCACTCGCTTTGCCGCTCTCCGTATATCGGTTTCCCCGATCTCACTGGATCCCAGACGGATGTTGTAGGCCACGTCCTGGCTGAACAGGAATACATCCTGGAGAACCAGGCCGATTCGTGTCCGAAGTTCCGTTAGCCGTGCTTCACGGATCGGGACGCCATCCAGTAGGATGGTTCCTTTCTGGGGGTCGTAGAACCGCATCAGGAGGTTGATGAGGGTGGTTTTCCCGGCCCCAGTGTGGCCGACGATGGCGATCTTCTCGGCGGAATCGACCTTGAAGCTCACCCCCTTCAAGACCCAATCCGGGTCCCCTTCCGCTGTATTCCCGTAGGCGAACCAGACGTCCCGGAACTCAATCTCACCCCGGGTGGGGTCAGGGAGGGGTGTTACGTGCTCCGGATCGTCGATAAGGACCTCTTCATCAAGCAGTTTGAAGATGCGCTCCGAGGAGGCCATGGCCCCCTGAAGGAGGTTGTACTTCTCCGAGAGGTCCTGGATGGGCCTGAAGAATCTCCGAGCGTAGAGAAGGAAGGCCGTCATTACGCCCACGGTGACGGTCCCCTCATTGATTGCGTTCCCCCCGCTCCAGATGATGAGGGCCAGGGCAATGGCCGTGAATAGCTCTATGACCGGGAAAAAGAGGGAGTAGTAGGTGATGGACCGGATGTGTGCCTCGAGGTAATCAGAGGTGAGGCCGTGGTGTTCCTCCGCGTCGTGTTCCTCCCGGTTGAAGAGCTGAACCACCCGGATTCCGGTGAAGCGCTCGTGGAGGAAGGAGTTGATGCGGGCCAGCCGAACCCGGATGTCCCTGTATGCCTGCCTCACCCTGGCCCGGAATACGAAAGCCGTCCATGCCACGAAGGGGAGGACGCTGAAGGCAATCAAGGCCAGCCTCCAATCGATCCGGAGCATGGTTGCAACGATGAATACCAGGGTGAAGACATCTCCGAATACGGTGACGATTCCCGAAGCGAAGAGCTCGTTCAGGGTCTCCACATCGCTGGTGATTCGGGTAATCAGTCGACCCACCGGAGTCCGATCGTAGAACTTCAGGTCAAGCCGCTGGAGCTTCCCGAAGATCTCGGTCCGGAGGTCGTACATGATCCGCTGGCCCAGCCAGGCGGTGAGGATCCGTTGTGAATAGACAAGGAAGAACCCCAGGATCATTGACCCCAAGTACGCCAGGGCGAGATAGGAAAGGAGACGACCATCCTTTTCGGGAATCGCGTCATCCAAAGCCACCATGGTGAGCCAGGGTCCCACGACTTCCAGGGCCGAAGCAGCGGCGAGGATCAGGACGGCCAACACCACCAGCCACCAGTAGGGCCGGAGATAGTGGAGAAGCCGACGCATGAGGTGAGCGTCGTAGGCTTTTCCCAGGGCCTCCTCTTCGTGGAAGTCGGGAGGCCCGCTCATGACATCCTGCTGTCCAACTCGTTCAGAACCTCATTCAGCGTGGAACCCGAAGCTTTCAGGGCCACCATGAGGTGATATACCAAATCGGCGGCCTCCATGGGGATGCCCTTTGGGTCCTTCCGGGCCATGGCAACGATCAACTCTGCGGTCTCTTCCCCGAGCTTCTTTAGCCGGGTGTTCTCATCCCCCAGCAGCCGGACCGTATAGCTGGCCTCAGGAGCCCGATTGGCCCTTTCCTCAATCAGGGCCCAAAGCTTCGGGAGTGTTTCTTCCGGGTGAAAGTCCTTTGCGGGAGGATCTGAGTGGGCATCCCCGTCGTCTCCCGATGGGTCCAGGTTACCGAAACATGTGGGTTCACCAGTGTGACAGGCCGGGCCTCTCTGCCTGACTCTAGCCAATAGGGTGTCGGCATCGCAGTCCATATGCAGGGAGACCAGATCCTGGTAGTTCCCGGAGGTCGCTCCCTTGTGCCAAAGCTCCTGCCGTGATCGGGACCAGTAGTGCATCTGACCCGAGGTCAGGGCCCTCTCGAGAGCTTCTTTGTTGGCAAAAGCAACCATGAGGACGGCGCCGGTAGCCACATCCTGGGCCACAACAGGCAAGAGGCCATTCTCCCAAAAGGAGAGGGCGTTGAGTGCCTCCGGGTTCCGAAGGGTTCTGTCCGCCATGCTGTTTCTCCGATTCATCGGACCCTCACTCCCCAATCAGACAGATCCTTCTTGATGGCACCCACTGTGGTGAGGCCATCATGGAGAATCCCGGCCAGGAGTGCTGCCGATGCCTTTCCTTCGTTGAATGCTTCCAGAATATGAGCCGGTCCGCCGGCTCCTCCGGAGGCAATGACCGGTACCTTCACCTTTTCCGCTACGCTCCGGGTCAATTCCAGGTCATAGCCGGTTCGGACCCCGTCCCGGTCCATGCTGGTGAGAAGGATCTCGCCGGCTCCGAGGCGAGCGCATTCCCGGGCCCACTCGACCCCATCCAAATCTGTGGGGGTTCTGCCGCCGTGGGTGTAGGCTCGCCATGACGCCCCCTCCCTGGCGGCATCCACGCTTGCCACGATGCACTGACTCCCGAAGAGCTCTGATCCTTCCGTGATGAGGGCCGGATTTCGCACCGCCGCCGAATTCATGCCGACCTTGTCCGCGCCGGCCCGGAGGAGCTCGCCCATGTCCGCCACTGTCCTCACTCCCCCACCCACGGTAAGGGGAATGAAGAGGACCTCGGCGGTCCTCCGGACGGTTTCCAGGAGGGTGCCTCGGCCCTCGGCCGATGCGGATACGTCCAGGAAGACGATCTCGTCGGCACCCTCTTGTTCGTAGCGTTGGGCCAGCTCCACGGGATCTCCTACATCCCGGAGGTCCTTGAAATTCACCCCCTTCACGACCCGGCCATGGTCCACATCCAGGCAGACGATGATTCTTGGCCTCAACATCTCATCCCTCCAACTCGATGACCACGGCCCCTTTGGTGGAGAACACGGTCCCGCCCTCTTCCATCGCTTGCCTCAGGGCCAGGCCGAATGCTTTGATGGCGGCCTCCACCATGTGGTGTCGGTCCTTCCCCCGGATTACCCGGATGTGGAGGGTGGCGCCCATGTTGACGGCCAGGCTCTGGAGGAAGTGTTCGTAAATCCGAGAGGGAAGGGGTCCCACGTAGTAGGGACGTCCTCCCAAGTCCACTGCTGCCTGCGCCAGGGCCTCGTCCATGGGAACCAGGGCCGATCCGTATCGGGCCGATGTGGCGGGGGTTTCTTCTTTGAGCGCTGTGCCCAGGCAGATTCCTACATCTTCGACGAGGTGGTGCCGGAGGTCACCTGTGGCCTCCAGCTTGAGGCCCAGGCCAGCGTACCGAGCCAGCGTCTCCACCATATGGGTCAGAAACCGATCACCGGTATCCACCTCGATGTCGCCTCCTCCCGCATCGAGGGCGAGGCGAATGGACGTCTCTTTGGTTTCTCTGGTCAAACGGGTCATAAACCGAACCTCCTGGCGACCTGCGTTGGTGGGAGAGTTTCTGTGTATAGGGCCATCCCAAGAACAGCTCCGGCGGCACCGGCCCGGCCCAGGGCATCCAGTTCGTCCATGGTGGTAACGCCCCCGGAAATCCAGACTGGGTGCCTGCTCCCTTCGATCACTGAGCGGGCTCCTGGGAGATCGATTCCCCCCAAGCGACCCTCCCGGGAGACATCCGTGCATAGGATGCCTGCCAGGGGAAGGGTTTCCAGCCGTTCCAGGAGCTCCAGGACAGGGATCCCACTGGATTCGGTCCAACCCTTCCTGACCACCACACCTTCCCGAATGTCCGCGGCGACCGTGATGCGATCCGGGTGCTTCCTGGAGACGGCATCCAACCATTCGGGATCGTCGATGGCTCTGGTTCCGACGATGACTCTTTTCACGCCCAACCCCAGGAGGGCCTCCACATCTGATTCCTCCCGAATGCCCCCGCCTACCTGTATGGTGGCGCTTGTCCCTCGAACCACTTGTTTGATGATGGATCGGTTGTCACCCAGGCCCAGGGCGGCGTCCAAGTCCACGATGTGGAGGGTCCCGAAGCCCATCTCCCACCAAAGCCTGCCCTGACCGACGGGATCAGGGAGGGATACCCTCTCCTCTTCGGGCCGCCCGCCGACAAGCTGCACGCACCGACCTTCCCTGAGGTCCACCGCAGGAGCGGCAATCATCGGATGACCTCCAGGAAGTTCCGGATGATCCGCAGGCCGGGGCTGGAGCTTTTTTCCGGGTGGAATTGAACGCCCCAGGTATTGCCTTTCCTTACCGCAGCCGGGAAGGGTTCACCTTCGTATTCGGTAGTGGCGATGACTTGTTCCGGATCAGAAGGTTCGCAAACAAAGGAATTAGCGTAGTAGACCACCAGGCCTTCCACATCTGAGAAGAGAGGGTCGGGGGTGAGTTGGACATCGTTCCAACCCATCTGGGGCACGATCCTTCCCTTGAGGCGGCGGACGGAGCCGGGCAGGAAGCCGATCCCTCTTCCGTCTCCCTCTTCCGAAGATTCCAACAGGAGTTGCATCCCCAGGCAGATCCCCAGGCAGGGATATCCTTCCTCCAGAGTCTCCCGGATTCGACCTTCATGGTTTCCGACGGAACGGACGGCAGCCCCAAAAGCCCCCACACCTGGCAGGACCAGAGCATCCAGGGCCAATGCCTCGTTCCAATCACTGGTTACCGTGACTCCGCCTCCACCCGACTCCAGGGCCTTTGCCAGTGAGTGAAGATTACCGGCGCCATAGTCGAACAGGGCGATTCTCACGCCGATTCCCCATGGCCGGTGGCGGGTTCGAAGAGGGCATCCAGAGCCGCCAGGAACCGCTCCATCATCTCCCACGGTCCAACCGTAACGCGAAGGGCGTCTCCAATCTCAGGAAGTCGGGGGAAGGGCCGTGCCGCCACCCCTTCCCCCTGTAGGGCTTGGTTTACCTCAACGGCGCTGGCAGGCTCGACGGGGATGAGAAGGAAATTCCCCTGAGATGGGAGGGGTTGAAGACCACGAGACCGAAGCTCCTTCGTCAGGCGGGCCCGGTTCTCCAAGGTTTCCTCGCGCACCCGATCAGCCCACCCCGATGCGTCTTCGATGGCGGCCACGGCTGCCTTCTCGGCCACGTGTCCCATTTTGTATGGGCCTCGGCTCTTTTCAGCCTCCTCGATCAGTTTTTCCGGACCGACGGCAAAGCCCACCCTTAGACCGGCTAGCCCGTACAATTTGGAGAAGGTCCGAAGCACGACGAGGCGGTCCGTGGTGGGCGCATCGGCTATCAAGCTGTCGTCACCGAAATCGGCGTATGCCTCGTCGAGGACCACCAGCGGGCCATCGGGCCCGCCCAAAGCGAGGAGGGCCAGAATCCAATTCCGGTCCAGGGACTGGCCTGTCGGATTGTTGGGGCGACAGAGGTAAACCAGGTCCGGCTCGTCCAGGAGCAGTCGGGCGGGATCCGTCTCTGCCTTGCTCCAGGGCACCGGGAAGGTTTGCAGGCCGTTCATGACGGAAAAGACCGGCACCATGGAAAATGACGGCGCCGGGAAGCTCATCCGGCCCGGTGGAACGGTGGAGGCCCGAAAGATGGAGTCCATCAGGTCGTCGGAGCCGCACCCGGTGGCGACGTTTTTGGTGGTCACACCGAATTTGGTGGCCAAGGCCTCTTTCAGGTCCGATCCGTAAACGGAGGGGTAGCGGGTCAGGGCTTCCGGGGGGGCCTGCCGGACGACCTCCAGGGCGGAGGGGTGAGGGCCCCAAAGATTGGTGTTGTCGCTGAGATCCACGGCGATTGGGCTTCGACCGGGGTCGTAGGGCCTGAGGGGACTATAGTCCTCCCGGGGGAAAGGAGTCATCGGGCAATCTCTGTTCTTTGGGGAACGTCAACGGGTTCGTGTAGTGAGATCATGTGTCTTCGCCGCCACCTCTTCGGGCCCGGGCAGCCTCTGCATGGCCCGGGAGCCCTTCGGACTCGGCCATTCTCTCAACGGAAGGGCTCATAGCCGCCGCGGCTTCAGGACTGATTTCTTGCCAGGTGAACATGCGCAGATAGTGAAGAGTCGAAAGGCTCGAGAACGAACGGGCCAGTCCTCCGGTTGGGAGAACGTGGTTTGCCCCTGTAATGTAGTCACCGTAGGCAACGGCTGCCGCCTGCCCGAGAAACACGGTTCCTGCGGTCTGGGCCTTTTCCATGTCTGCTCTGGGGCTGGCTGTGAAGAGGGCCAGATGCTCGGCGGCATAGTCCCTGGCCAGCTTCAGCGCTTCTTCCTTGTTGGAGGCCAGGAGGAGGGCTCCCTGATGGGCCAGGGCAGCTTCCACGATCTCACGCCGGGGGGCCCTCAGGACCTCCTCCTTCAGGACCGCCCGGACAGCATCCAGCAGGGAGGGTGAGTCGGTCACCAGGGCCACCGCCGCGTCCGGGTCATGCTCGGCTTGGCATATGAGCTCCAGGGCGCAAAGGCGTGGGTCGGCCCCCGAATCGGCGACCACCAGAACCTCCGAGGGGCCTGCCGGGGAGTCGATGAGCACGTCCCCAGCAACCTGCCGTTTGGCTTCGGTTACGAAGCGATTCCCGGGTCCGACGATGGCATCCACCGCCGGAACCGAAGTCGTACCGAAGGCCATCGCTCCGATAGCCCCGGCTCCACCCAGAGCGAACACCCTCGAGGCACCACCGATGGCGGCTGCGGCAAGGACTTCTTTCGGTGGAAGGCCGGACGGTCCCGGGGGGGAACAGAGGACTACTTCCTGAACACCTGCTGCCACGGCCGGGACGACGCCCATCAGAACGCTGGAGGGATAGGCGGCCCGCCCCCCGGGCGCGTAGACTCCGACAGAAGGGAGCGGAACAGCCCTCCGCCCCAACGTAACTCCTGGTCGGACTGTAACTTGGATCTCTTCTGGGATCTGGGCTCTATGGAAGAGATCGATATTTCGGGCCGCCTCCTCTAGGTCCTCTCTCAACCCTGGGTCCAGGGCTTTTAGAGCCTTTTCACAGAGCTCGGAAGGTACTTCGAGAGCCTGCAAATCCGCTCCGTCGAACTCCCGGGCCATGGATCGGAGGGCGTCGTCCCCTTCTCGTTTCACCCGGTGGAGGATGCCCGTCACGAGAGCTTGAAGCTGGGGTTCATCCGAGGGTTTTCGGTTGAACAGCCGATCCTCCTCTTCGGTCGTCAGCTCCGAAATCCTCTTGTCTATGGCCAGTTTCATAGCTGAGTCCTCATGGCATGAGGCGTTCGATGGGAGTGACGAGGATTCCTTCTCCCCCGATCCCTTTCAACTGGATGATGGTCTGGTAGATGTTGTCGGCCTCGACCACAGCGTGGGCTGCCACCCACTCGCCGCCGTTTTGGATCTCCACGATGGTCGGGCCGGAGAGGCCCGGGATGATCTTCTTGACCTCGTCCAACCGGTCCCGCGGGACGTTGGCCATGAGATACCGTCTTGATCGGGCCCGGATCACAGACTCCAGGGCCGTTACCAGTTCAGTGACCTGTTCCCCCGTAACCGGCCCGTCAATCACTGCTTCATTCCCGATTAGCCAGGCAGAGGAATCCAGGATCGTTTCGACCTCCCGGAGGCCGTTCACTTTCAGGGTAGAGCCCGTGGAGACCAGATCTACGATGACGTCGGCCACGCCCAGGTGGGGAGCGATCTCCGCGGCTCCCGAGACCGGCGCGATCTTGACGTCCACGCCGATTCCGTCGAAGTATCGCCTCGTCACGTTCGGAAAGGAGGTGGCGACTCTTGTTCCAGGTTCGAGGTCCCGGGTTTCCCGAACAGGGCTCTCCTCTCTGACCGCCACAGCCAGCCGGCAACGGCCGAAGTCCAGATCCAAAAGGTCCCGGACCGTCTGGCCACACTCGGCCACCAGGTCCGCGCCGGTAACCCCCAGATCGGCGGCGCCGTCAGCCACGAACTCGGGGATGTCCTGAGCCCGAACGAAGATGGCCTGAAACTCTCTCCCCAGGGCCGCCACCAACGCCCGATCCACCCTGGATTCGGCTTTTAGACCCGCTTTTTCAAAGAGAGTCAGGGTTTGGGCGGCCAGGCGTCCCTTATTTGGAACCGCTATGCGTAACACGAGCTTCTCCTGAAAGTGCAGGCTCAAAGGTCAAAAAAAACCGCAACCCGTTATGTCCGGGTCGCGGTGGGGATGTTGGTCTGCTTCGGCTTGGTTAGGTGCAGACCACCTTCGCCACCCGACCCGTGGGGGTCGCGTGATAATGATGATGGTGCAGTACCTTCGCCTGATTTTGCATGCCCAAAGTCTAGACAAGGGGCCGAGGGCAGTCAACAGGCTGACCGGGGGTATCGCCCTCCCTGCGCGCTATGGACTGCTCCTGAGCCGGTCGTTGGGCGGGGCCCCTCCGAAACCCTTGGAGCGGGTGGGGTATGAGTTCTCTTCGGCCGAGGCGCCCAAGGAGAATTCCTGGGTATCCTGCGGCTCTCACCTCAGCTATGATCGTGGGATGGACCAAAGGATCTGCATCCGGGGTGCCCGGCAACACAATCTGAAAAACCTGGACCTGGACATCCCTAGGCGTGTCCTGACCGTGGTCACAGGACCGTCCGGCTCCGGAAAGTCCTCCCTGGCATTGGATACAATTTTTGCGGAGGGTCAGCGTCGCTATGTGGAGTCTCTCTCCACCTACGCGAAGCAGTTCCTCGACCGGATGGAAAAACCCCTCGTGGACCTCATCGAGGGAATCGGCCCTGCCGTGGCCATCGAGCAGAAGAACCCTACCAAGACGAGTCGCTCCACGGTTGGCACCGCGACCGAGGTCTTCGACTATCTCCGCCTCCTCTGGTCCCGAGTGGGGAGAACCCACTGTCCGGACTGTGGTACTGAGGTCCGGCCCGACACGGTCTCCACGGCTGTGGATCGGGTCCTTGAACTCCCGGAGAACACCCGGATCCTGGTGACCTTTCCCCTCACCTTGAGCGAACGGGTGACACATTCCCTGGTTGTGGAAAACCTTCGGGCCATGGGCTTTGTCCGGGTCCTGGCGGAGGGGGAGTTGGTAGATCTGGGAGGGCCCGGTTCTGATGACCCACTTACCCTGGGGGTGGACCTGACGCAGGCCGGCCGGCTCCTGGTCGTGGTGGACCGGCTGAAGGTCGGTGCCCCCGTTCGGGACCGGTTGGCGGATTCCATCGGGACGGCCTTCGCGGAAGGAGAGGGGGAGGCGGTCCTGGTCACGGCGGGCAACGACCAATCAAAGGGGAGCGGTGGCCGGAACGGGAAGGGTGGCCCGAACGCCTTGGAGGAAGTCCTCGAATTCACCGAGCATTTCCGCTGTCCTCGACACCGGGAAAGGGAATTCCCCGAGCCCACCCCCCAGCTCTTCTCCTTCAACAGTCCCTTCGGATCCTGCCCTGTGTGTACGGGCTTTGGCGCCACCCTGGAGTATGATGAAGATCTGATCGTCCCCAATCCCCGGCGCTCGATTCAGGACGGGGCCGTGGACCCCTGGACGAAACCTCGGTACTTCAAGGAGCAGGGCCGCCTAAGGGAATTCGGGCAAAACCATGGTTTGTCCGTTTACGCCCCCTGGGAGGAACTACCGGAGGCGTTTCGAGAGGTGGTTCTGCACGGAGGCGAGGGTTTTCAGGGTATCATCCCCTTCCTCAGGTCCAAGGAAAAGAAGCGCTATAAGCGCTATATCCGGGTGTTCCTGAGACAATACCAGAGTCCCCGAACCTGCGAGGCCTGCGGCGGGTCCAGAATTCGGCAGGAGGCTCTTCGGGTCCTGGTGGGGGGGGAGACCATCGCCTACGTCTCCGGACTTCCCCTGGAGGAGCTGAGGCTTTGGGTGGAGGAACTGGAGTTGCTCTCCATGGAGTCCCGCATCGCCGAGAGCATCCTGAGGGAGCTTCGGTCCCGTTTGGGTTTTCTGGTGGAGGTCGGTTTGGGGTACCTCGCCCTGGATCGCCAGACCCGGACTCTTTCCGGTGGGGAAGGCCAGAGAATCAACCTTGCGAACTCTCTTGGGTCCAGCCTGGTGGATGCAGTATACGTCCTGGACGAGCCCACCATCGGGCTTCATCCTCGGGACACACAGGCCCTCCTTCAACTGCTCCTCCGGCTGCGGGACGTGGGAAACACGGTCATCATGGTGGAGCATGATACCGTAGCCATAACCTCGTCGGACCATGTGGTGGAGTTGGGGCCAGGTTCCGGGGAAAAGGGCGGTGAGGTGGTTTTTGAAGGGCCACCCTCGAAGTTGGTGGATGCCGACACTGTCACCGGCAACTTCCTGTCCGGACGGAAGAGCATCCCCCTGCCTGAGCGGCGTAGGAGAGTGGATGGACCCAGGCTCAGCCTCACAGGGGCCAGACTCCACAACTTAAAGAATGTGGATGTGGAGGTGCCTCTCGGGGCTCTCACGGTGGTAACTGGAGTGAGCGGTTCGGGGAAATCCACGCTTGTTCACGACATTCTCTTCAGGGCCCTTGAGAAGGAGCTCGGGGGTGGGGAAACCTCCGCCAAAGAGCACCTGGGTGAAGCGGTGGGAGATTTTAGCGCCCTGGAGGGGTCGGCCCTGGTGGAGGCTGTGGTTCTGGTCGATCAGTCCCCCATTGGCCGGACCCCCAGGTCCAATCCGGTGACCTATATCAAGGCATGGGACGAGGTCCGTAAGATCTTCTCCCGGCAGCCCCTCTCCAGACAACGGGGGTACGGGCCCGGATCCTTCTCCTTCAACGTGGAGGGTGGTCGGTGCGAGGCCTGTAAGGGGGCGGGCCGTGTGGAGGTCGAGATGATCTTCATGGCTGATGTCTTCGTGCCGTGTGAGGTGTGCGGCGGGACCCGGTACAAACCAGAACTCCTGGATGTGGTATACAAAGGCCTTAATGTGGCTCAGGTCCTTGAACTCACGGTAGACGAAGCCATACGCTTCTTTCTTCGGGAGGACCGCCTGGGCCAGACACTCTGGTACCTGCAACAGGTCGGGCTTGGTTATCTACGGCTAGGCCAGCCGGCTCCGACTCTCTCAGGAGGAGAGGCCCAACGCCTCAAGATCGCCAGGGAGTTGGTAAGTGGAGCGGGGAAGAAGGGTCGGAAGGTCTACATCCTGGATGAGCCCACGACGGGTCTGTCCGGAGATGACGTAGGCAAGCTCCTCGGCGTCCTGGACCGCCTTCTGGATGCGGGTCATACCGTTGTGGTCATCGAGCATAACCTGGATCTGATAAAGACCGCCGATTGGGTCATCGACCTGGGCCCCGGGGCCGGAGCAAAGGGTGGCGAAGTGGTTGCCATGGGACGGCCAGAGGACGTGGCGAACGTCCCGGAGAGCGTCACCGGTAAGTTTCTGGGTCCCCTTCTCAAGTCTTCTCCCTTATCACCGATACCGGGGTGATTCGTGGCCGCCTCCCCTCCCCTCTCGGTCCTCCTTCCCGTCCGAAACGGCGAGGACCTGATCGGGCATGCTCTGGGGTCCATGACCCGGCAGACCTTCACCGACTTTGAAGTTCTGGTGGTGGACGATGGATCCACGGACCGTACCGGCGAGATCCTTCGCTCCCTGGCGGAGGAAGATCCCCGGATCAGGGTCTTTCGGAGGGAGCCCCGGGGAATCGTTTCAGCTCTGGAATTCGCCCGATCCCAGGCCGGCGGGAAATACCTGGCCCGGATGGATGCGGACGACGGAGCATTTCCCAACCGGTTTCAGCTGCAGATGGACCTCATGGCCTCGGATCCAGGTCTGGCCCTTTGCGGGGCGGGTATAGCCTATTTCCCGAGGGAGAACATCAAAGATGGGGCCCTGAGGTATGAGTCGTGGATCAACGGCCTCGTGTCCAATGAGGACCTGGTACGGGACCTGTTCGTGGAATGCCCCGTTCCTCATCCGACCTTTCTGATGCGAGCCGATTCTCTGGAACTGGTCGGTGGATATAGGGATGTGGGCTGGCCGGAAGATTACGACCTCCTGCTCCGACTTTGGGAAGGGGGCGGGCGCTTCGGGAAGGTGCCCCAGGTTCTTCTCCGCTGGAGGGATGGTGCGGGGCGCCTTTCCAGAACCCACCCGGCCTATAGCTCTGAAGCTTTCAGACGGTGCAAGGTCCACTTCCTCCTTCGGACCCACCTTCGCCGGAGGCCCGGTGTTGTAGTGTGGGGCGCCGGACCGGTTGGGAAGGCCTTTGCCCGTGAACTCAAGGCCCAGGGAGGCACCCTTTTGGCCTTTGTGGACAAGGATCCCAGAAAACTCGGACAGGAGATTCACGGAGTGCGGGTTCTCCGTCCCGCTGAAGCTCTCCGAATCCCCCAGGCCTTCTCGGTGGCGGCCGTCGGAAAAGTGGGGGTTCGGGATGAGATTCGAGGGGACCTGAAGAAGGCAGGAAAGCTCGAATCCAGGGACTTCGTCGCCGTTGCCTGAAGGCTGTCCCGGGAGCTTCCAAAAACCCCCGTTTTTCGTTATTTTTCAAGCACTTCAGAGTGATCACGAGCCTCGGTCCACCGAGGCTGAAATCCGGCTTCGGGCGGAGGACTGGCTGCGTGACGGATCCAGCTATTTTTTCCTTCCTGCCACGCTCAACAAAGGTCCAGCAGAAGGTCGGGAACGTCCCTGATGGAGTCCATCGGGAAGGGGTATCCCCTCCTCCACCTGAACGCTCATCGATGAAGGAAAAGAATGGATAATCTGGAAAACGGAGACGTGGGCGAAGACCTGCCGGTGGAAGCCGGAGAAAAGGTCCTTCCTCGCCTTCTGGAAGACGAGATGCGGGAGTCGTTCCTTGACTATTCAATGAGCGTCATCGTTCAGAGGGCCCTCCCTGACGTCCGTGACGGTCTGAAACCGGTACACCGGCGCATCCTCTACGCCATGCGCGAGTTGGGACTGAGCCCGGGGAGGGGGTACAAAAAGAGCGCCACCGTGGTGGGGGAAGTACTCGGAAAATTCCATCCCCACGGCGACTCGGCCGTCTACGATTCCATGGTTCGGATGGTTCAGGAGTTCTCCCTCCGGTACCCGCTGGTTGATGGCCAGGGGAACTTCGGTTCGGTGGATGGAGACAGAGCTGCGGCCTATCGGTATACCGAGGCCCGGCTCCAACAGGTCGCCATGGAGCTCTTGGAGGATATCGACAAGGAAACCGTCGACTTCATTCCCAACTTCGATGGCCGGATCGACGAGCCCACGGTCCTCCCGGGGAAAGTGCCCAACCTCCTGATCAACGGGAGTTCGGGTATTGCCGTGGGTATGGCCACCAACATCCCCCCCCACAACCTCCGGGAGGTCCTCAACGCCGCCATTGGCCTTATCCATGACCGGGATATGGGCCAGGAAGAGCTGGAGGGCCACATCACCGGTCCGGATTTCCCGACGGGCGGGTTCATCTGTGGCCAGGAGGGGATCCGGGACGCATATAGGACGGGCCGGGGGCGGATCATCATGCGAGCCCGGGCTGAGGTGGAGGAGATCCCGGGTGGGGGCGAGCGGGTCGTAATCACCGAGATCCCCTTCATGGTGAACAAATCCCGCCTCATCGAGCAGATTGCTCAGTTGGTTCGGGAAAAGAAGATCACCGAAATCAGAGATATGCGGGATGAGTCGGATCGTGACGGCCTCAGGGTCGTCATCGAACTGAAGAGGGATGCCATTCCCCGGGTGCTACTCAACCGCCTGTACAAACACACCCAGATGCAGACCACGTTCGGCACCATTCTCCTCGCTCTGGTGGGTGGAGTGCCGAAGGTCATGGGGCTGAAGGAGATTCTCCTTCACTTCATCGACCACCGTCATGAGGTGGTTGTGAAGAGGAGCGAATTCGAGCTCCGGAAGGCGAAAGATCGTGAGCACATCCTGGAGGGCTTGCGGATCGCCGTCGAGAACATCGACGAGGTCATCAAGATCATCCGGGGTTCGGATGATTCTGAAACCGCCTCCATTCGTCTTCGTGCCGCTTTCGATCTCAGTGAAAAACAATCAGAAGCCATCCTGAACATGCGTCTGGCCCGTCTGACCGGGCTGGAGATGGAGAAGCTGGAAAACGAGCTGGCGGAAATTCGGACCCGGATCGAAGAACTGGAAAGCATCCTGGGCAGCCGGGATCGCCGCATGGCCATCATCGTAGAGGAGCTGGAAGCCCTGGATGAGAAGTATGGCGATGACCGGCGAACGGAGATTCTGCCCGGCGGTGTCATTCTCAGTGAAGAGGACCTCATCGTCGAGGAGGACATGGTCATAACCGTGTCCCGCCAGGGGTATGTGAAGCGGATCGAGATCGACGCGTACCGGGCCCAGCGGAGAGGGGGCCGGGGCTTGAGGGGAATGGGGACGAAGGAGGAAGATTGGGTCGAGCATCTTTTTGTGGCCTCCACCCATGACTACCTCATGATCTTTACCCGGGCCGGACAGTGCTACTGGCTCAAGGTCTGGGAGATTCCACCTGGTGGCCGCCACTCCAGAGGCAAGCCCATCGTCAACCTCCTGAATATAGGCCAGGGCGAAGACATCGCTGCCGTGGTTCCGGTCCGGGAGTTTTCCGACGAGCTATTCCTCTTCTTTGCTACCCGGAAGGGGCTGATCAAGAAAACCGCCCTGTCCGCCTACGGGAACATCCGGACTGTTGGTTTGAATGCCATCAACATCAGAGAGGGTGACGAGCTCATCGACGTCCGGGTAACATCGGGCGAGTCGGACGTCATTTTGGCGACGCGAAAAGGGATGGCCATTCGGTTCAATGAGGCCGATGCCAGGCCCATCGGTCGGGCCACGGCCGGGGTCCGGGGAATTACGCTGTCCAAGAAGGATGAGGTCATTGGAATGGTGACACTCCTCCGGCCTGAAGCCACGCTCCTCGTCGTCACCGAAGGGGGCATGGGAAAGAGAACCCTGGTGGACGCCTACCGCATTCAACAGCGGGGCGGAAAAGGCGTCATCAACATCAAAACCGGGAAGAAGGCGGGAGAAGTGGTAGCCATCAAGTCCGTGGTGGAGGAAGACGAGGTGGTGATCATCACCCGGAAGGGTGTTGTGAACCGGCAGAGAGTTTCGGAGATCAGGACCATCGGGCGCGCCACCCAAGGCGTCAGGCTGGTGAACCTGGACAAAAAAGACCAGGTCATGGACGTAGCCCGGGTCATCGCTGAGGATGCCGATGAAGCGGAGGAGATGAAGGAGGTCCCGGGACTCGATGTCGGCTCCGGGGCAAAGAGTGCGGAACCGCCCCTCTTATCAGACGAGGGTGACGAGTACTCCGACGCCGACCGGTCCATGGACATGGACGCGGATGACGATTTTCCGGACCCGGACGCAGGCTTGGACCCGGACGCCACAGTTGACCCGGACTTTGAGCCCTCGGGTGAATAATCCTCCGAAAACCCCGGGGGCCACCTGGCCCCTGGTGACCTTGGAAGAGATCCAAGCTGCTGCCACCAGGATCAGATCAGTGGTGGTCCGCACTCCTCTTCTCCCCTTCCCGGAACTCTCCGAGGAGCTAGGGGGGGAGATCCGTCTCAAGTGTGAATCCCTTCAGCGGGCCGGGTCCTTTAAAGCCCGGGGTGCCACCAACTTCATTTCCCAGCTGTCCCAGGAGGAACTGGAGCGGGGCGTCATCACCTATTCGTCAGGGAACCATGCCCAAGCCTTGGCCATGGCTGCCCGGTCGAAGGGGGTTCGTGCGGTTGTTGTCCTGCCCTGTACGGCTCCGGATATCAAGGTGAATGGGGCGAAGCGGTTGGGGGCGGAGGTGGTCCTGGAGGGGACGACGTCCCTCGATCGGCAAACTCGGGCCTATGCCATCTCCGAGGCAGAGGGCCTCACCATGATTCCGCCCTTCGACCACCCTTTCATCATCGCAGGGCAGGGCACGGTGGGTCTGGAAATCTCCCAGGACTGGCCGGAGGTCGACGTGGTTCTTGTGCCCATTGGCGGAGGAGGGCTGGCCTCAGGAATTGCTGTGGCTCTCAAGAGCCTGATGCCTGGGGTTCAGGTGGTTGGGGTTGAAGCCTCAGGGGCTCCGTCCATGAGAGCGGCTTTGGACGCTGGGGAGCCGGTGACCCTGGACGGGATCAACACCATCGCCGACGGCCTGGCCCCGATTCGAACCGGAGACCTGACCTTCCGGCACGGCCAGCGTTACTTCGACGATGTCGTGGTAGTGGAGGACGAGGCGATCCGGGAGGCGTCGGCTCTACTCCTGAACCGGCGAAAGCTGGTGGTGGAATATTCCGGGGCGGCTCCTGTTGGCGCCCTCCTCTCCGGTGCCATCGAGGTGAAAGGGCGGAAGATCGCCGCTGTCCTGAGTGGCGGGAACCTGGATCCGTCTCTCATGGCTGCGTTGGGTACCGCCTCCCCATGACCATTACGGCGGTACCGGGGATTCACGTGGGACATGCGACGGTGCCCGGTGGGGGTAGCGGGTGCACCGTGATCCTCGGCCCCTTTCGGGGGGCGGTTGAACTCCTCGGCATGGCTACAGGGACCCGGGAACTGGGCGTGCTCTCGCCACATCACCTGGCTGGAAGGGTGGATGCCGTTCTCCTCACCGGTGGGTCTGCTTTCGGCCTGTCGGCGGCGGATGGGGTCGTCTCATGGCTTGCCTCGAAGGGGAGAGGTTTCCAGACCCCCGTATCTCCGGTCCCCCTTGTTCCAGCAGCCGTCATCTACGACCTGGACCCGGGGGTGAAGAGGCCTGGTCCTGATCAGGGCTACGAAGCTTCGGAAGCTGCCGCTTCGGACCCGGTCAAGGAGGGTTTGGTGGGGGCCGGGAGCGGTGCAACGGTTGGGAAGCTCCTGGGCCCGACCTCGGCGTCACAGGGCGGGATCGGGAGCAGCTCCCGGGCTTGGAAGAATGGCACAGTGGGGGCCCTGGCCGTGGTTAATGCCCTGGGTGACATCGTCGGGGCGGACGGGACAGTGCTGGCTGGCCCGAGGGACTCGGAGGGTGCCTTCCTGCGATCGGATGAGATTGCCAAGGGGAAGGGACCGAGTGATCCGCCATTCCCCGGGACAAATACGACCCTGGTCGTGTTAGCGACGGATCTTCCCCTTTCCAGGGTTGATCTTGGGCGGGTCGCGAAAATGGCTTCGTCGGCCTTTCCCAGGGCCATATCCCCTGTATTCTCTCCCTTCGACGGCGACCTTGTATTCGCCCTTTCCACCTCCGATTCGGAGGAGCCGTTTCCGGCCGAGGATCTCCTCTCTCTTGGAGTGCTGGCTCGGGAAGTGGTGGAGGAATCGATTCGTAACGTGGCTGTAACCCGGGGAGGTCAGAAGGGATGAGGTGCCTTCTCCTTTTTGACATCGACGGAACCCTCGTGAGGGGCGGGCCCGCGAAAGGCGCATTCGAGTATGCAATGGAATCTGTGTTCGGAACCGCTGGGCCCATCGTAGGCCATAACTTCGCTGGGAAGACCGATGCTCAGATCGCCAGGGAGCTTCTCCAGGGTGCCGGGTTGGAGGACAAGGAGATCGAAGAAGGATTCGGCCGACTCTGGGATATGTACCTGGCTGAGCTGGAGGCCCGGTTGGTTGGGGAGCCCATGGACATTCTTCCTGGGGTGGTGAGCCTGTTGGAGCACCTCCAGGGGTTGCCCGATGTGGCTCTCGGACTCCTTACCGGGAATATCAAGAGGGGTGCCCGGTTGAAGCTTCGATCGGCAGGGCTGACGGAGTTTTTCTCCGTTGGAGGATTCGGCGCGGTGGGAGGGTTCGGATCCGACAGCGAGATCCGGGAAGATCTTACGGCCTATGCCATCGAGCGGGCCGCCGAGGAGTTCGGCACCCTCTTTGATTCCCAGGCGGTGGTGGTCATCGGGGATACTCCCCGGGATGTGGCATGTGGGCGGTTCGGAGGCACCAGGACCGTCGCTGTGGCCACGGGGCGCTATGCTATGGAGGAATTGAAGGCCGCAGGGCCCGACCGGGTCCTGAAGGACTTCCGGGACCTCCATATTTCTGCAGAGGCCCTCTTGGACTAGGTGAACCGTAGAAACGACGCCGTCTCGGGACCGGAACTAATCTGGATGGCCCGGGGGTAGGATGATGCTTGTGAGGAATCGTGAGAACCAGGGAGAAGATATGAGCAAGGAAACGGCCGGAGGAAATCTCAAGGGATTCTACATCGTGTTTGCCGTGCTGGCTGTGATTGGCATCGGGGCAGTGGGCTACAATGTGGGATCCAAAGCTCTGAGCTCTGCGGCCATGGAGCCTGTCGACCTGGAAGGCGTGAAGGACGACATGCGTCTTCTCCGTGATATGGCTGTGCCCGTTACCCTGGGGGATGCCGATGCGCCGGCCACCATAGTTATCTTCGGAGACTTCTATTGCAACCACTGCGCGACCTGGTCCCTAAGGGAGCGGCCCCGGGTCGTATCCGAACTCGTAGAAAAGGGCATCGCTCGCCTTGAATTCTATGATTTCGTCCTAAACCCAATGCCCGAAGCAGGTACTTTCCTGGCTGCCCGAGCCGCTCGCTGCGCCGGGGATCAAGGTCGGTACTGGGACTTTCATGACCGCCTCTACCGGAGTCAACTCAGGTGGGGGATGGAAAGTGACAAACTTGGGGCCTTCCTGGAAATGGGAGAGGATCTAGGGCTGGACAGTGGCGAGTTCAAGGGGTGTGTGAACAGCGATCGTTTTGCTCAGGAGGTCTCGGCAAATCGGGAGATGGCCCACGCCCTGGGGCTGGACGGTACCCCCGCAATCATGGTGGGGAAGTCGGGTGGTGGCATGAGCCGCCGTCTCGGGGACTATTCCTTCGAAGGCATCAAGCAAGCGATTGACGAGATCCTTGGAGGGGAAATCTCGAACTGAGGGGCGATCCTAACCGAATTGGAGTGGAATTGTGACAGACCCTGCTTCGGAAGGGCCCGGGGAGAATCCTGGCTCGGCGATTCCTTTCTCTCCGCCAAAGAACCGTATGGTGGTCGCCCTTCTCTCCCTTCTGGGCCTGATGATCGCCCTCTACATGCTCGCCTACGCTTTGGGGCTGACAGGCCCCGTGATCTGCGGCATCGGTGAGTGTGAAAAGGTCCAGAGCAGCCCCTATTCTTCGATAGGTCCGGTGCCTGTTGCTGCCTTCGGAGTTGTAGGATACCTGGTCCTCATCTTCACGAGTTTTCTGGGTCTCCAACCTTCCTCCCGAGGCTCCCGGTTCGTTCCCCTGGTCCTCCTGGCCGGAGGGCTCGCCGGGCTCGTGTTCTCGGGCTACCTGACCTATCTGGAAGCCTTCGTGATTCACGCCTGGTGCCAATGGTGTGTGGGATCCGCCATTCTCATGGGGTTGGCCTTCCTGGCCATTCTTCCCGAAATCCGACTGCTAGGAGATTCCTCTTGAGTGACCGACGAGTCAAAGTCAGAGTCCTTTTCGCTGATTCCGGATCTTTCCACCACGAAGAGATTGAAGTTCCGGCAACAGCTGTGGAAGGGTATGATCGCCTGATCGACGGCCTTCAGGAGGATTCGGCGTTCCTGAAGGAGGCCTTCCTGGATGTGGAGCGTCTTTGCGGAGCGTGGATTATTCAGGACAAGGACTGACGGGCCCGCCCCAGGGTCCATTCATTCACGACCGGGGGGGGCCAGCGGCCGGCCTCGTGTTCCCGGACGATCCATCCTGCCTCTTCCCTGGCCCGGTCAGCCAGGTCGTCTGAGATCCAACCCTCCGCTTCCGCCTCAATCAATTGGTCTTCGTCCAGAACGGAGAGGCCTCCGTTCGGATCAACCCAGATATCCAGGAAAAGGTCGGTGGTCTCCCATTTCCCCCCGGGCCGGATCACAGGAGGGGTGAGGATGTTGGCGTAGATGCCGGTGAATCGATCATCAGCAAGATGAAAACGCCCGACATCGTGCCAGAGGCCGGGAAAGGTAAACCAGACAGCGTCGGAACCGGCTTCCAGGACGACCTGATCGTTGACTCGAATGGGTGGATCGAAGGGGACGTTTTCGGCGAGTGTGATCTTCACCTCCGGTGTGTCCAGGAGGATCTTCTGGATGAATACTTCCCGCCGGTCGGGGGGGCGGAGGTAATCGATGAGAACCGTGTCGGAGGGGCTCAACGCTTGTCCGGATAGATGGGTTCGACCAGAACCTCCAGAATTCCTCCGCACACGGACCCAGTCCATGCGAGAGGATCGTCCGTAAGGTCGACTCGAACCATCCGAATGTCTCCGGTCTCCATGGATTCTCCTGCGGCCAGGATGACTTCGGCTTCCCCGCAGCCTCCCCCAACCGTTCCTACCAGGCCCTCTTCCGGATCCACCAGCATCTTTGCCCCGTTCTTCCGAGGTGTGGATCCTCGGGTAGCCACTACCGTAGCCAGAGCACAGGTCCGCCCCGCTTCCTGAGCCTCCTGAATGCCCCGATAGATTTCCCTGTCTTCTCTGTTCATGGAAGAAGCCTCTGGCTCATGGCTCGGTCGTTTTCCTTCCAGCCTCAAGGCTGGTCACTTCAGGATCGTCGAGGAATCGCTCAAGAATCCGTTCCACGTCCTTCTTTGGCCTCCCCGATCCCCCTCTCCATGTATGGATCAATTCCGCCGCGACGCTGATGGCGATCTCAGCTGGAGTCTGGCCTCCTATGTCCATCCCGATGGGGGCTCGGACCTGGTCGAGGAGGTCCCTGGAGAATCCCTCTTCAAGAAGAGCGGCGAAGGTAGACCTTACCCGCCGGCGGCTCCCGATCATCCCGATGTAACCCGGGAGGGGGTCCGACTGGAGCACTTTCCGGAGGCACTCGAAATCGTACCGGTGACCCCGGGTGACCAGAAGGACATGACTCCATGGATGTAAAGCCACATCCGCAAACGGGTCGCCGAAGTCCACCCTTCTGACCTCAAAAGCCTCGGGGAAACGTTCACGGGTGGCGAATTCCGGGCGATCATCCAGGACCCGAACCTGCAGGCCCAGAAGGGACCCCACCGTGCAGAGGGGTTGAGCCAGATGTCCCGCCCCAACGATGACCAGGTCCCAAGGGGGGTGATGGAGTTCCAGGTAGACTTTGAACTCCCCACCGTCTTCGAGTTCCAGATTATGGATGCCGGGAAGGACCTTCCCGGTCCCGGCCAGACCCTCCTTCGCCAAAGCACTAGCTGAGGCGTCAGCCCCGGAGTCTCGGAAGGACCCCATGAGTTCGTCACCGATAAAGAGAACCCTCTTGCCGACCCAGGAAGGATCCGGGTGAGAGACTACGACAAGGACGGCAGCATGCTTACCCGCCTCCATGGATTGGAGCAGATGGCCTGCGGTCTGGGGGATGCTGAAGGTGCCGGATGGAGGCATGTCAGGTTTCTCTCGAAAAATGCTTCCGGTATTCCTCCGGGGTGTCGATATCCGTGAGGATCCCGGCGTCCTGAACTTCCAACTGAACTCGCTCATCAAGATAGCGACGAACCACCGTTCGAGCGCCTTCAGGGAGGTAGTCTTCCAACAACTCCGGGAAGAGAAGGCGACCGAAAAGCACCGGGTGTCCACGCCACCCTTCGAAGGCAGGGACGATGAGGGGGGCTTCGGTTTCGGCGAATCCCTTCAGGAGGATCCGAACGGTATTCGGCGAGAAGAGTGGGTGGTCCACCGGGGCGAATAGGAGGCCCGGGGCATCTTCGCTCAAGGATCGGATACCGGCCTGAAGGGAGGAGACCGGGCCTGTGGATGGATCGGGGTTCAGCACCACCGTTCCGCCATTGGCCTTGGCCTCCTCGGCAATGGTGCCGTTCATCTCCCGGACCACAACGACAAGGGGGTCGGCCCCTCCTGTCCGGAGAGAGCTCAGGATTCTGGCCAGAAAGCTTTGTCCCCCCGCGTCCAGGAGAGCCTTGGGCTCCCCCATCCGAAAGGATCGGCCCGAGGCCGGGATGATGGCGGGACAGGTCAGAGGCATGGCTGGAAAAAAGACCCGCCCCCGGGGTTACGCAAGGAACCCCGGGGGCGCTGAACCCTTCAGCATTTGTGAGGCGGGGTCGGACTGAGCCCGAACCCCTACCTCCAGCTAGAGGATAGGCCGGACCTGAGCTGTTTCCCGGGTCAGGCGAACCTGTATCGGATCCCCCCGCACCACCGTGACGGGAAGGTTCCAGTAGAGCTCCGAGTAGGCCTCCCCGAAGAACGCGTTGATCCACCATTCTCCGGGCGGGACATCGATGAGAGCGTAGCCCTCTGCGTTGGTCGTATCCGCCAACATCTCCCGGCCCGTTTCTTTGGCCTTGATGGTGAACACCTCGAAGGTACTGGCGTACGCCTGGTCGGCCCAATCGTCCAAGACGAACCGCATGGAGTCGCGACGAGCGATGTACCCTAACTGGAGTTCGTCGAACCTGTTGAAGGCCTGGTCCTTGACCCGTTCTGCCCGGGCGACCTGGGCTTCCGCATCCTGGAATTCCCGGAAGAGGGCGATGTAAGCACCTTCAGCCGGGTTCAGGGGCTCCATTTCATCCAGGATCTCCTGCTGGCGGGCCCTGCCGGCACCCCAGGCTGCTTCGGATGCAGTCCATTCGGCCTGGGCGGCGGCGATCTCCTCCTGGGCGGCAAGGAGCTCCGCGGGGATCTGCGGTTCCGGAGCGGCGGCTGCACCGGTAAGAGAATCGAAGACGGCATCCCTGTCGAAGGGGATGACCTGAATTTCGAGGTCGGCCAGGGATCTGGTCACCATGGCGCCCACGTTGTCAGGGTCCGGAACGTCTATTTCCGCCGTCACTGCCACTTGGCCCGGACCACATGCAACAAAAAGAGGTGCGAGCAAGATCAGAGAAAACCAACTACGCCTCATAAGACACTCCCGAGTTCACTGGTTTTTTTAGAGGCCGGAAGGTACGAATTCTATGCTTCCTCAACAAGATCGGGCCTCGGTTGAATTCAGGGCCGCCCCGTCGTCAGGGGAGCACGCTTCCAATGACGTAATTCAAAGGATTGACGGCCACGCCGCCAACATGGACTTCATAGTGGAGATGGGAAGATGTGGAAATTCCCGTGCTCCCCACGCTTGCGATCACCTCACCACGTATGACCCTCTGGCCCCGCTTCACCAAAACCTTCGAAGCGTGGCCATAGCGAGTGGTGTACCCATACCCGTGGTCGATTTCGACTGTATACCCCAGGCCACTCTTCCAACCGGCGTGGGTCACCGTGCCCTTTGCCGACGCCAGGATTGGCGTGCCGAGGGGAGCGGAAATATCCACACCCGGGTGGGGAAGATATCTGTGATGAATGGGGTGGTACCTTGATCGGGAAAACCGGCTACTCAGCCAGCCAGCTGCCGGCATGATCGAAGGGGTGGACTCAAGGAGGTCTCGGTGCGATGCGAGGCTGTCAGACGCCTCCGCGAGACTGAGGGTCAGCAACCGGGCCCTGCGCTCAAGAGCGCTGATATCGTACTCAACCGAAAATGCCACTTCGCTCAGAGCCGAATCAGCCGACCAAAGGGGGCGGCCTTCCGGAGACGCTAGCCCTGGACCACCGATTCCCACCTCCAGAATCTCGTCGTCCATGGCATCCATCCCCGCCAACTGGCGGACTCTGCGATCCTGTTCGCTGAGCCCGGCGAGGGTTTCTTCCAGACCGTCCACCCGGTTCCGGAATGCCACCAGCTCATTGGTGAGAAGTGAATTCTCTCTTGTCAGCATGCCGGCCTTTAGATAGGCGCCGCCCTGGAATAGAAGGACCCCAAAAAGGGTGAGGACCAAAACGACAAAAACACCGGCTCCCCCGACTACCCAACGCAGGGTGCGGGAGCCCAGTGTGAATTGCCGAATCCCTTCTGGATTTTTGCCCAGAAGGAGCAGTGTCCACTTTTCTTGAGTCATCAGTGGACTACTCAAACCTCCTCAACGCAGAACCGCCTCCGGGAGAAAAAACACACCCGGGGAGGTCTCGAAAAGCATCTCTTCTAATGGGTGAACAAGCTAGGCGGAGAGAAGGAATCCTGTCAACCGCTCGCGGCGTCCAGGATTCCTTATTTTGGCCGCAAATCAGGCCTTGGAAAGAGGGGATCCCCCCTAGTCACCGAGCGTCCCGCCAGGGCCAGCTCCAACGATTCCTGAAGCGTCGGAATGTCGCTCACCCCCAGCCTCCCTACCAGTTCACCCATCTTCACCGGCATGAACGGATGGAGAAGGGTGGCGGCGACGAGAAGGGCACGGACCAGGGAGGCCAGGGTCGTGTCCAGCTCCGGGCCCCGGGCGGGATCCTTCGCCAGTGTCCATGGCGCCTGCCGTTCGATAAATCCGTTGGCCTGGGAGACGATCTCCATTGCGGCTGCCATCCCCAGATGAAGGAGGCCGTCATCCATGACCTCCTCGTATCGGACGACGGCTTTCTGGCAGACCTCATCCAGAGAGCTGGGGGCGGCAGCGGGGACGACCCCACCCCGGTATTTCTCCAGCATGGTCAGGGATCGGCTGCACAGGTTTCCAAGGTCGTTGGCGAGATCGCTTGTGTAGCGCTCATCGAAACGCTCTCGGGTTATGTCCCCATCGCCGTCCCAGGGTACTTCCCTTAGGAGGTAGTACCGGAGGGCATCGGGGCCATGTCTATCGATCGCCTCCTGGAGGTCGAAGGTCACCCCATCAGACTTTGAGAGTTTTCTTCCTCCATAGGTCACGAACCCGTGAGCCCAGACCGTTTTCGGGAGCTCGATTCCGGCGCTCAGGAGAAAAGCAGGCCAGTAGATGCAGTGGAATCGAGTGATGTCTTTCCCGATTACGTGTACATCGGCGGGCCAGGCCTCCCGGTACTCTTCCTCGGGGAACCCAACGGCTGTGAGATAGTTCGTCAGGGCGTCCAGCCACACATACACGATGTGGTCCGGATCCTCCGGCCAGGGAACACCCCAGGGAAGGCGGGAGCGGGATACCGAGATGTCCTCGAGACCTCCTTCCAGGACTTTCCGGATCTCGTTTCGGCGCATGTCCGGTTGAATGAACTCTGGGTGTTCGTCGAGGAGTTTGAGGAGGGGTTCAGTGTAGGCCGAAAGCCTGAAGAACCAGTTCTCCTCCTCCATCCATTGGACGTCCATGGATGGGTGGACGGGACAGCGGCGCCCGTCCCCCTGGTCTTCGTTCAGCTCTTCTTCGGTCTTGTAGCCCTCGCACCCTACACAGTAGTAGCCCGAATAGGTGCCCTGAAAGAAATCTCCTGCGGCCTGGATCCTCCGGATGATCTCCTGGACCCCACGGTGGTGTCGCGCCTCCGTGGTACGAATGAAATCATCATGGCTGATGCCCAGAATGGCCCAGGCCTCCTCGAATTCACGGCCGATTCCGTCCACCCATTCCTGAGGGCTTACTCCGGCTTTCTCCGCGCTCTGGAGGACCTTCTGCCCATGCTCGTCCATTCCGATGACAAAGTGGACGGAGCAACCCTTCCTGCGGTGATACCGGGCCATGACGTCGGCCCCGATCTTTTCGACGGCGTGGCCGAGGTGAGGAGAGCCGTTGGCGTAATCGATAGCCGTGGTGATGTAGAACCGCTTATTCGGATCCACTGTTTTTCCGCCCTTCGGTCTTTGGTCTTTTCGTCTCTTGATCCGATGGCTCGAGTGGATCTCCACCCCGGGCCATTTCGTTTCGAAGCTCAGTCAGGGGCAGGGTTCGCCTCTCCCCTTCCTGGTCCCTCAACACAACACGTTCCCGCCAGATGTCTACCGAGAGAACCTTCTCGGGACCGTTAGCCGTTTTGAGCGTCTTGCCCTCCCGGGGGAACCGCCGCCTGGCTTCGACGTAGGTCTGATGTTCATACATCAGACAACACATGAGTCGACCGCAACAGCCGGAGATCTGGGCCGGGTTGAGGGAAAGGCGCTGGTCCTTGGCGAGCTGAAGGCTGACCGGCTTCAGTTCGGGGAGCCAGGTGGAACAGCAGAGTTCCCGTCCGCAACGGCCAACGCCCCCGAGGAGGGCGGCCTCGTCTCGAACCCCGATCTGTTTGAGCTCGATCCGGGTTCTGAAGGTCCTGGCCAGATCTCGGACGAGTTCTCGGAAGTCGACCCGTCTTTCGGCGGTGAAGTAGATGATCAGTTTTTTCTGATCGAACTGCCACTCAGCCTCTGTGATCTTCATTTTGAGGCTGTGGCGGGTCACCAGGCTCGTGGCTTCCTTCCTCACCCGGTCTTCATCGGCCCGAAGCTCCTCGAGGCGTTCCACCTCAGCATCTTCGGCGATCCTGAGGACGCGCTTTTCCGGGACCGGCGTTGCGCACCCGCCGCTGGAAGAGGAGCACTTCCTTTCCGCCAGGCTTCCCAGGGCCGTGACCAAACCCAGGTCCTCTCCCCGGTCGGCCTCTACAAATACGAAGGACCCCGGTTGGAGGTCCATTCCCCGGTTCGAGTAGTAGTCACGACGAGTTCCCTTGAACCCGATCTCGACGAAGTATGCCACGGTCTTGCCTTGAAGAAAGGTCCGGATGAGCCTCGAGGGCTCCTAGACCTTTCCCTCCCACTCACCGATGGCCTCGAATTTGCCCTGCCGGTCCCTGATCAGAGAGTCCGTGTCCATCTCTTTCAACTCCCTGAAATGCCTGAGGAGTACCTCCTTGAGTCGGGTGGCCGCCTCTTCCCAGTTGGAGTGGGCTCCGCCGGGAGGCTCCGGTATGATCTCGTCGGCAATCCCCCGGGCGAAGAGTTCCTGGGAGGTGAGTTTCAGGGCCCGGGCAGCTTTCTCCCGTTCATCAGCAGTACGCCAAAGAATGGCGGCACAGCCCTCCGGAGAGATGACCGAATAGATCGAGTGCTCCATCATGAGGATCCTGTTGGTGACCCCCAGTGCCAGGGCTCCGCCCGAGCCTCCCTCGCCGATGACGACAGAAATCAAAGGGACACGAAGCCGGGCCATTTCCCGGAGATTCCGGGCTATGGCCTCGGCCTGTCCCCTCTTTTCGGCCCCGAGGCCGGGGTAGGCACCGGGGGTGTCGATAAAGGTGACAACTGGCCGGTTGAACTTTTCGGCGAGCTTCATGAGGCGCAGGGCTTTTCTGTAGCCCTCCGGATGAGGAGACCCGAAGTTCCGAAAGAGGTTCTCCTTCATGTCGCGGCCCTTCTGCTGGCCAACGAGCATGACAGACTCCCCCTCGAGGCGAGCCCATCCTCCGACGATCGCCCCGTCATCCCGATAGGCCCGATCTCCGAAGAGCTCCACCCAATCCGTGAACACCAGGTCCACATAGTCCAGGGTGAAGGGACGTTTGGGGTGTCGGGCTACGTGTACCTGTTCCAGGGGCGTGAGGTTCCTGAAGATCTCCTCCTTCAAGACCTCCAGCTTCCTCCCGAGAATCCTGACCTCGTCCGAAACGTCGAGTCCCTTGTCCTCCGCCGTCCGGAGGAGTCCGTCTATCTGTTTTTGGAGTTCGACGATGTCCCGCTCGAATTCCAAGTGTAATGGAGTGGCCAAAATGCCCTCCTGATCGAAATACCTGGTTGGAATTAACTCGGTATTCTAACGGTAGCCCGGGGGCTTGGAGAAGGTTTTTCTCCTGGGAGGCGCCCTTCGTGCCCCTTCCCGGGGGCGCCTGGGACCGGTTGTCTCCCTAGAGGGTGTGCCGCGTAACCTCGAAAGGTTCCACCTCTCCATAACCCAGAAAACGCCCCCAATACCGGGCAGCGGCCCTTGCCAAGTCCGGATCCAGGTGAGGCCTTCCCTGGACCTGCGGGAGGTAGTAGGTGAGGGCTGCCATCTTCTGATCCAGGAAGTCCGAGATGTCCTCGAACAGGCTGGGCCGGAAATCCAGGGTCGTGGTTGCTGCCTGATAGCACAGAAGGCTGGCCGGGTCCTTAACTGCGATTTCTGCAGCCGTATGGGCATGCTTCCGAGATTCCCGGATATCGTTCAAGGACGGAGCGAAAATAATCTCAGGCTCCAGTTCGTCGATTGCGTCCTGGACTCGTATCAGTGCCGTATCCAGGTCCGGTATCTCAAGTGCATCGTCGGAAGGAATATGTGCTTCGGCTCCCATGACCTTGCAGGCTCTTTCGGTGGCGATCGTCCTATCATCCCCGTCCGAGCCAGGCGCTCCAAGTGAAAGAACCAGAACATGGATCTGGTCTCCCCTTAGAGCGTATTTCATCAAGGTTCCTCCGCATCCCGCATCCACGTCACCTGGAAAGGCTCCGATGGCCAGGACCGTTCTCGCCTTCGCGTCGGCTCCCTCGTTGAGTTTCAGGAGGCCTCTGGCGGTCCGGATCAACTCCTCGGGGTTGATGGGTTTCACCAGCATGTCGCTGGCCCCGCCCCGGAGGGCTCCATCTCGATACACCGTCGCGGAATAGGCGGAGGTGGAGATGATGGGTGTGTCTTCCTGACTCCGTTTGCAGGCGATAATCACCTCGATGCCATCCCGCCCCGGCAGGTTGAAATCGGTGACCACCAGGTCCCAGCGGTGGCTTTCAACCAGCTGACACCCCCTGATGCCGTCCTGGGCCAGGGTGACCTCTATGTCACCGTCCCTTTCCAGGATGGTTCGAATCAGAGTGGCGTCCGAGAGATTGTCCTCGACGAGAAGGACCTGTGCCTTTTTTTCAACGGCTTCAGACATGGTGTCCGCTTCCTGATGGAAAAGACCAGCCAGCTTCTTCCATTATGGTAACCTCTCTTTGAAAGGCTGGCACGTCCCCTTTTCTTTGGTTAATCCCCTTGGTCCTTGGCTACCGTTGGTTCGGGAACCAGGAACCAGACTATGAGCCCCATCCCGAGGACGGAAACGGCGCCGAGGATCGTGTTGCTGGCGTACCCGTACCCGGCGTAAAGGGGGCCGGCCACAGCCCCTCCCAGTCCAAATCCGACCTGTCCCAGGGCCACCGTCAGACTCATAAGGGATCCTCTGTTATGGTCCGGGACCAGGGACGTCAGGAGTGCTGAAAAGGGACTGATCCGCATGGCCACCAATACCATGGTGACGAAGAAGAGGGGGTAGGCTATCCAGAGGCTCTGGACAACAAAGGTGGTCGCCAGCATCACGAAGAACAAACCGACGCATGACAGGAGAACGATGAGCTTCCGACCGGCCTTGTCCGACATGCGTCCGGCCTGGGGCCCCGTAAGTACATTGGCGATTCCACCCACGAGGAATAGGGTGGCGATCTGGTTGGTGGAAAACCCCACACTCCTCTCCAACCAGGTAGGGAAGTACACGATGTAGACGGATACCCCCAGGAACATCAGGAAGAAGGCCACACAGGCGGCTGCGATGCCTTTCTGATGGAGCATGGCCCAATAGTCGGATATGGCCCCCGCGACCGTGAGCTGGCCTTCCCTCTTGCTAATAGGTGGCTGGGGAAGGCGGGTCCAGAGGAGGATGAGGGTCAGGCCCATGGTGACCGCGAAAAGATAAAAGGGAGCCCGGAATCCGAATCGCCCCGCAAGGACCACCCCCATGGGAATCCCGAATATTTGACCGAATGCCGATCCGCTCATGACCCAACCCAGGGCCCACCCCCTCCGGCTATAAGGGAAGTAGTCTCCGACGTAAGAGACGGCCGCCCCGCTCAGGACCCCTCCCGCAATCCCCGAGAACAACCGGACAGCCAGGAAGGAGAAGTAGTCCGACACAAAAACGTGGCAGACCAGGGAGACAGTCATGACCCCCGTGCCAATAAGGAGGATCCTCCGTCTCCCTATCCGATCCGAAATCGGTCCGGAGATGATGGCGAAGAGCCCCACCATCAGAGAGTAGGCTGTGATGAGCGTTCCCAGGAGCGTATCCGGGATGCTCAACTCCTCTCCGATCTGAGGGAGGATGGGAGATATGATCATGATCTGGCTGCTGGCCGAGAATACCAGCAGCCAGAGCGAAAACACGATCAGGTAGGGTGAGACTTGGCGATGGGGCAACGGACTACGACCGGTCTTTCTCAGCGCCCCGGAGGCCCGGATACACCCTGCCGGAATTGGTCATTCCGGTGAGGGTTCCTTGTGGACCAAATGGGCGCTCCGCTGGGCCGTCGGAAGAACGACGAGATCGAGAATATTCACATGCTCCGGCGTGTTGACGACAAAGGTGATGATGTTCGCGATATCCTCACCCGCGAGGGGGCGGAATCCATCATAAACTGTTTTGGCCCGGGCCTGATCCCCGTGGAAACGAACCTCGGAGAACTCTGTATCCACAGCACCCGGGTCGATGCTCGTGACCTTGATTCCGGTGCCGAAGAGGTCCAGTGACATCCCCTCGTTGAGCGCCTTGACGGCGAACTTCGACGCGTTGTAGACGGCTCCCTTTTGGTAGACCTGATGCCCGGCGATGCTTCCGATGTTCACGATGTGCCCGGAGTTTCGTTCCACCATAGCGGGGAGGATGGAACGGGTCATATACAGTAGACCCATCACGTTGGTCTCCATCATGTCCTCCCAGTCATCCAACAGCCCTTCGTGGAGGAGGTGGAGACCCAAAGCTTTCCCGGCGTTGTTCACCAAGACATCAGGCACAAGATCTTTGGCTTTTAGTTCCGACGCGAACTCCTGGACAGCTTTGCGATCCCGAACGTCCAGGGCCTTTGTGTGAACGGTGACGCCGGGTTGGCCCTCCAGTTCTTCCTTGAGGTCGGTAAGCCGGTCCTCCCGGCGGGCGCAGAGAACCAAGTTGGCTCCGAAGGAGGCGAAGGCGCGGGCGGTGGCTTCCCCGATTCCGGCGGAGGCCCCGGTTACGAGAACGGTCTTTCCATTGATTCGATTCATGACGCCATATCGGTGGGGTGTTTTGGAGGGGGCCGGCCATCGGCACCTCCCCGTGAGGATACGAAGGTGATCAACTCAATGTCCCATCCCTGAGTCGATATTACAAGCGAACTTTGTCCGCCTGGGGGACTCGGGCCGAGTCAGTCTGAGAAGAAAAGACCCGGGCGGAGGGAGATGCAGGTGAGAATTGGAGCCAGGGCGTCGTCCATGTCCACCTCCCACCTGTACTCCTCGAGGAAGTACCGGTGCAGCCGCTTGACGCGGTCAGCCCAGAGACCCTGAGCCTGAAGCCCGATGGAGGCGCTCAGGTTGGTGAGGGCCAGGCGGTTGGATCGGACCGGTCCCACCCAGGGCTCCGGAAGATTCCGACGGAAGTACCCCGGGGGGTCTACCCAGCGGGCGTCGAGGCCCGCAAGAGCCCGTTCTCGAAGTTCGAGGGCCCACGTTTCTTCCGGGAAAAAGTGGGTGATCCACAAAAGGAGGCCCAGATCGACTCCATGCTCGGGGGCCAGGGACTGATAGGTCTGCTGGACCATGGCCTCGAGTTCCTCGGTTTCGGGCCGGAGGGAATCTCCGCCGAGTTGCCTGTAGACAGCCAGCCCCATGAAAACTTCCAGAAGGCCGGATCCAGAATCGGGGAAGGGGCCGGAAAGGTCTTCCTTCATTCGAAGAACGATCCCCGAACCGGGTCGGACGAAGGGGGCGTGGATCTCCCGGACCAAAGCGAGGGCCCGGTGCCGGTATTGGGGTAGAACCTGTCCCAGGCGATGCAAAGCGAAGATCCAAAGGGCCAGGGAGCGGAAAGTTTGACCCTGTCCGTCCACTCGCTCCGCAGTGCGGATCCCCTTTCTGCGGCCCAAAACCCGATCCACCTCCTGAGCCACCCATTCGGCCTCTGCCAACGCCCAACCCTCTCCCAACTCCCGATAGAGGGACACAAGGCAGATTACACCGAGGGCGTCGGTCCAGAGATCTCGGGGCCCATGAGGCCAAATCCCGTAGTCCCGAACTCGCCCCAGGCGGTCCAGAACCAATTCCAGGCTTTGATCAATGGGTTTGGCTTGAGCTGACACGGGACTCTACCCCCAACGTGGACACGCTACCCTTCAACGGTTCCCAAACCAGGGTCCGTCGTTGAGGCCGACCCACTCAAGGTGTCTCAGGTCGAGACAGAGTAGCTCCGAAAACCGCCGCGAAGGCGGTTCCCCATCGGCATCGGGGGGCCTTTACCGCAACTCCCGTACCTTTCTGGTTGAAGCTGATGGGCCAGCCAGGCGGATGGGGGTTTGACATGCAGGGAATCGGGCCCTAATTCAGGCTCCTTCCGATCATTTCTCTCGAGCAGGACTGGAGGACACGTGTCGAATTATTCTGGAGTGCGGCATTTCTGTTGGGACAAAATGGAAAAAGAGCCTGTCACGGACGTTATTTCCCGGCGGGTGATCTCCGGAGATCGGGCCATGTTGGCCCAAATCTATCTCGAGAAGGGCGCGATGGTTCCCCTGCATTCCCATGAGAATGAACAGATCACCTATCTCCTGGAGGGCGTTCTGAAGTTCTGGCTCGGTGAGGAGAAGGAAGAGTTGATTCTGAGGGCCGGTGAGGTCCTTCATATTCCCTCGAACGTTCCTCATCAAGCCGAAGCCCTGGAGGACTGTGTGGACGTTGATGTGTTCAGTCCCCCCCGGCAGGATTGGCTGGATGGGACGGACGATTATTTTCGTCGCTGATCTAGCTCCATCTCAGGTCCGGGCCGGACCCAGGTCTGAAGCTTCCGGTCCAGAGGATCCCAGTCCAGCGGCTCGTTGGGAGCCAAGGAGCGAAACATGAATCTAGGTTTGAGTGGGAAGGTCGCCCTGGCGGCGGCGTCGAGTGCGGGCATCGGAAGGGCGGTAGCCGGGGCACTAGCAGCTGAGGGGATGGATCTGGTCATGTGCAGCCGTGGGTCCGATGCCCTGGACGAGGCCCGTCGGGAAGTGGAGGGCCACGGGGGAAGGGTCCTCGCCGTAACGGCCGACCTCACGGAGCCGGCGGGCGTCCAGGAGGTTGTTAGGGCCGCCCTCGACGGCTTCGGAAGAGTGGACGTCTTGGTGACCAACACGGGTGGACCGCCGGCGGGTCCCTTCGAGGCCCACAGTCCCGAGGTTTGGGAGATGGCTGTCCGACAGAACCTGTTCAGCGTCCTGAACCTGGTTCGAGAGGTCTTGCCGGGAATGCGGGAAAGAGGTTGGGGGAGAATTATCAACGTCACCTCCATCGCCGTGAAGCAGCCTTCGGACAACCTGATCCTCTCCAATGCAGTCAGGGCCGCCGTCACAGGGTTCGCCCGGACGTTGGCCACAGAGGCGGCCATGGACGGAATCACGGTGAACAACGTCTTGCCCGGATTCACCCGGACCGGGCGACTGACGGAGTTGGCACAGAAGAGAGCGGAGATAAAAGGGGTGGAACCCCAGGACATATGGGACGTTTGGCACAGGGAGATTCCCATGGGGCGAGTAGGGGAGCCGAGCGAATTGGCGGCTCTGGTCGCGTTCCTGGCCTCCGAACAGGCCAGCTATATTACGGCCCAGTCCATAGCAGTAGACGGTGGATGGATTCGATCGCTTTATTGAGAAAACAAATAGTAGAGATCACAACCGGGACCCTGGGTCCCACCCCGACACTCGGGGGTGAGGAGATGAATTATGTCGACGGGACTCTCTGGGGCTGAATGGATCTGGAAGGATGGGGACTTCATTCCCTGGGATGAAGCCAAGACCCACGTCCTCAGCCTCGCCGTCCAGTTCGGGTCTTCGGTCTTCGAAGGAATCCGTTGCTACGAGACTGAGGCCGGTCCGGCCATTTTCAGGCTCGAGCCCCATGTCAGGCGGCTCTTCGACTCCTGCAAAATCTACCGGATGGCTCCGGAGCAGGATCAGGAGCGGATCACTGAAGCCTGCCGGGAAATCGTAAAGAAGAACGATCTTCGGGATTGTTATATCCGTCCCATGGTTCTTCGGGGATACGGCTCAGCGGGACTGGATCCCTCCGCCAGCCCGGTAGAGACCTATATCTGTGCTTGGCCTTGGGGCACATACCTGGGGGAGGGAGCTCTCGAGAAGGGTGTGGACGTCTGTGTGTCCAGTTGGATGCGGGCTCACCCCAACACCTTCCCCGTTCAGTCGAAGGCCGCCGGCCATTACAATGCTGCCCAGCTCATGAAAATGGAGGCGATGGCAAATGGCTACACGGAGGCCATAGCCTTTGGCCCTTCGGGCCTGATCTCCGAGGGAAGTGGCCAGAACGTGTTCCTGGTCCGGGATGGAGCCCTTCGGACGCCTTTCCTGGACGGTACCAATCTGACCGGTATCACGAGGGATAGTGTGATCCGGATCGCAGAGGATCTGGGGATCGAGGTTCAAGAGGGATCGGTGGCCAGGGAGTCCCTTTATACCGCCGACGAGCTGTTCTTCACCGGGACGGCTTCTGAGGTGACACCGATTCGGAGCGTCGACCGGATCTCGGTGGGGGAAGGGAAGGCCGGGCCGGTAACCCTGACCATTCAGAAGCGCTTCATGGAGATCGTTCGGGGGAACGCCCCGGATGACCATGGGTGGCTGAATATGGTGAGGTAGAGAGTGGGTGGTGCTCCCAGGCTGAAGCGCCTCGACCTCCGAATACAGCGCTCAAAACGGGCCGGGAAGGTCGTACTGGCTGGAGTCGGCATCGTCTCCATCATTTTCGGGGCTGTCCTGGTTCAAGCTCTCCTCCTCGCCCTCGAGGGAGGGAGGGAGGATCTGGTGACCCCAGCCCTGGTGGGGATAGGTCTTCTTGGGGGGCTCAACCTGTTCTCCATCCTCCTCATCCGGCGGCAACACCGAGCTCTGGATGAGGCCAGAGAGGAAATGGAAGAGATCGTGAGGGGGGATCTTCCCCTCTAGTTCTTTCCCTTTTTGGGAGGCCAGGGAACGAAGGGACTGGTCTCCTCCATGTACTCCCGGTACCCTTCTCGCCGTTCAGCAAGGGCCTCCTCGAGCATGGGCACGCCCGAAACCCGCATGAGGAAGTAGGTCATGAGGAGGGGGCCGAAGAGGGTGAGCCATCCCAGGGGCGTCGCCGCAGCCACCAGGAAGATCCCCCACCAGATAAGAGAGTCTCCGAAGTAGTTCGGGTGCCTGGAGTACCGCCAGAGCCCCTGGTTCATGACCTTCCCTTTGTTTGAAGCATCGGACAGGAAAACTCGCAATTGGGCGTCTGCCACCGCCTCCATCAACCAGCCCACTGACCATACCCCGAGGCCCAGAAAATCCAAAAGGGTCAATCCTCGCGGAGTAGGAGAGAATTGGGCTATTTGGGCCGGGAGGCTGATGGCCCAGATGAGGAGGGCCTGAAGGAGGAAGACCGTCACCAGGCTTCGTCGAGGGAAGGTCAGGGGAGCCCGGGCTCTCATGGCTGCGTACCGGAAATCCTCCCCCTTCCCCCGGCTCCGAACACCGATGTGCAGGCTGAGGCGACCGCCCCATAGGACAGTCATGCCGACCACCAGGAGTTTTCGAGCAGGGTCCCCGTCGGTCATGAAGAACGTGGTGATGGCCAACATGGCCCCGGCGGCCCCCCACACGATGTCCACGATACTCACGTCCCGGATACGGAGGCTCACGATCCATACGCAGGTCATGAGGGCCGCCGAGAACGCCAGGTTCAGCAAAAGGACTGTGAAAATGGGCTCCATGGGTGGTGCTCCAGATCAGGGGGCGATATAGCTAAGGATGGCCTGACATCCCGGTCGGGTAAAGCCGAAAGGGCACCGGATGAGAGTTTCCATGTCCGGGACAAACCGAAGAGGGGTTGTTTATGAATCGGGGAAAACACATCACGCGGCGAGAGTTCGTTACAACTTCAGCAGCCATCGGGGCGGTAGCGGTTGGGCCAGCCTCCCTCCTTGGGGCACCGGCCGTCCACATCTCTTCCCGGGCGGCGCCCCTCGTCATCTCGGATTTGAGCGGGTACCGCTTTCGGAACGGTGGGCCTGAGAACTCGGTGGAGAGGGCGTTCAGAGGAATCACAGAAGGAGAGGACGTACTGGATGCCCTCATGGCCGGTGTCAACATCCCGGAACTGGACCCGGAGGAGACCGGCATAGGTTTCGGGGGTCTCCCCAACGCCGAGGGGGTGGTCCAGCTCGATGCCTGCTGCATGCACGGTCCGAAGAAGCAGGCCGGTGGAGTGGCCTCTTTGGAGGGTGTCAGAACACCGTCCTTGGTGGCAAAAGCTGTGATGGAAAACACGGACCACCATCTCCTCGTAGGGGAGGGGGCCCAGAGTTTCGCCCGACATCTGGGATTCACTATCGAGGATGACCTGAACACACCCAGGTCCCGGGAACGTTGGATGGAGTGGAAACGGCGTATCGATCCGGACCACTTCTTGGACCCGATCAAACGATCCGAGGTGGGATACCAGGTCGGGAGGGATATGGTCAGGGAGGGCCTCATCGACGGTGACTCCTTTTGGGGAACCACGAACTGCAACGGAATCAACGCCCAGGGCGAGATTTGTGGAGTGACCACCACCAGCGGCTTGGCCTGGAAAATACCTGGCCGGGTGGGAGACTCTCCGATTCTGGGGGCGGGTCTGTATGTGGATAACGAGGTGGGTGCTGCCGGATCGACGGGACGGGGCGAGGCGAACCTCTACAACCTCACCCCATTCTTGATCGTCGAATTAATGCGTCAGGGGCTCCACCCCAAAGACGCCGGAATGGAAGGTCTGCGTAGGATAAAGGAAAACACGGTGGAGAGACGCCTTCTGAATTCCAGGGGTGATCCGAATTTTGATATACGGTTCTTCGCCTTGAACAAGCAGGGCGAGTATGCCGGTGTAGCCATGTACGGAGCCAGGGAAAGCCAGTTCGCTTTGTGTACGGAGAACGGCTCAGAGGCCCTCCCCCTGGAGGGTTTGTTGGATGGGTCTCCAGACGACTGAACAGGAATCCGAGTTGAGCCAAGACGATCCGAAACCCACGCGCCGCTGCCTCTTCTGCCATACACCCTTCTCGGAAGGATGGCGGTTCGGCGGGCTTCCCCCTGCCTGGAGGGTGGCATTCGACTCCAGCAGGGATCGAATCTGGGTGGTCTGCGACTCGTGTTATCGATGGAATCTTTGGCCTCCTGATGAGCAGGGGGGTGCCATGTATGCCCTGGAGAGGGTGGCTAGAGATCGGGGTCAGGTTCTTGCCAGGACGGAGAACATCACCCTCCTGGCCGTAGGGGACATGATCCTGATTCAGGTGGGAGATGCCAGCCTCCACGAAAGGGCCTGGTGGAGGTACGGGCGGGAGGTTCTCACTCGGGAGAAGGCCTACCGGAGCACGGGTGCCCGATTGAGCGCCTATGCCTACGGGGCCCTTGCGGCCGTGGCTGAGAGCGTGGGCTTGGGGGACCGGAACTTCAAGGTCCGGTTTGAAGAGGGAATGACCGCCGAGGTGCTGCGGTGGAGGAGGTTCGGCTGGGCTGCCTGGTTCGGACGACTGAAATGCCCCTCATGTGGGAGCTTCCTTCGGGCTGCCCGATTCGACCTTTCCTGGTGGTTCTGCCCCAGGTTGGACGAAGACGGCCGGGTGGCTCTGGCGGTTCCATGTCCCCGGTGTGATCCGTGGACCCCGAAGAAGGTCTACCATTTGCAGGGATATGAAGCCGAAAGCGTGCTCAGGAGGGTCTTGGCTTACCAGAACATCACCGGGGCCGGAGAGAACACCGTGGAGGCGGCGGTTCAGGAGATGGAGACGGCCGGATCCCCTGAGGCGTTTATGGAATCCGTCCTGGGCAAAGCTCCGTTCCTAAGGGAGCTTTCCTTTCCCCAGGCCGTGGCTCTTGAGATCTCCCTGAACGAAGGAGTGGAACGGAGGGCGCTGGAAGTTGAAGCCAGAGGGTTGGAGTTCATGTGGCGCCGGGAAGAAGAACTGGCCCGGATCATGGACGAGGAGTTGGACCCCCGGGGCTTGAGATCCAAATGGCGGGCCCGGGCCGAGGGTGGGCCCCCACCGGAATTTGGGTAGTTTTCTCGATAGAATCCGGACCCCAGGTTTCTTTTGATGGTATTGGGGATCGAGGGAAGTCTTTTGAAGCAAGCGATGAGAATTTTGACCACAAGCCCAAGAGGCCAAGGACGTTAATATGACCCCCTGGGTCCTCCGCCTGATTGTTGCAAACGTCGCCGTCTATTTCCTGACGTCGTCTCAGATACTGGATTGGCGCTATGTCGCTCTGGTGCCTGGTGCGATTCTAGTCCAGCCCTGGGGCATCTTCACCTATATGTTCGTCCATGGGGGCTTTTGGCACCTGGCCTTTAACATGTTCGGTCTCTTCTTCTTCGGCCCCCGCCTGGAAATACAGCTTGGAGGAAAATCCTTCCTCTGGCTCTACCTGTTGAGCGGCCTGGGTGGAGCGGCATTCTCCTTTCTCTTTGCTCGTTCCGGGGCGGTGGTGGGTGCGTCCGGGGCGGTTTTCGGCGTCCTCCTGGGTTTCGCCTATTTCTGGCCCCGGGAGCGGATCTACATTTGGGGCATCGTCCCTGTGGAGGCTCGGTGGTTGGTGGGGGTCCTGGCCGCCATGGCCCTATACAGCGGGCTGTCGGGGGCTCAGGGCAATGTCGCCCATTTCGCCCATCTGGGTGGATTCGTCGCCGGGTACCTCTATCTCAGGTGGCAAAAAAGAAAGTACCTGAAGCAGTGGGAGCCCATGGTCAATCCCAACGTGAAGCTCGCAAAGTCTGCTTCCAGAACCAGTGACGGGGAGGCCCTCCGACGTTGGGCCTCGATCCAGACCGATGGCCTCCACGAGGTGAACCGGGAGGAGGTCCTGCGGCTCCTTCAAAAGGCGCAGAATGAAGGGGCGTCCGCCCTGACTCTTGGAGAACGGGCAATGCTGGATCGATTCACCACCCCCCACTGACCTTCTGGCTTCGTGGTTGAAGCCTAATCGCGTCCTGGTTGCTAGAACGGCTTGTAGTTCGCGAGGAACGCTCCGATCAAGCCCAGGATCGGCAGGAGAATGATCAGGAGTCGAGCCGCCCCCCGGTTCCGGTAGGGAAGGGCCACCAGTCCACCGAGAAGAACCCACAGGAAAAGCTTCCCCCACACCCACCCGGCAAACATCTGGCCGTGCTCGACGTTGATCCGGGCCAGCAGTCCGAAGCCGCCTGTTAGGGCCAGGAGGGCTCCCACTCCGTGGAAGGCCAGGAGTGTCTTATAGCTCGGATTCTCTTCTTTGCTGTGACCCGCCGCAGCATGTGCGGCCATCCCGGCCAGGGCCACCATCACGGAGAAAATGCCCAGGAGGTGGATGAGCTTATAGGTGGCGTACGACATAGGGATTATCGCTCCTCTTTTTTCTTTCGTGACCTTGGTTCGGGTTCGTGCCATTGTGGCTACCCGCCGAGGTAGTTAGCGTGCCAACCCATGAAACGCGTCCTCATCTGGCTGTTCCCCGGAGGCTTCTTTTTGGCCTTGGTTTCGGCCTTTGCTTTTGGCTTCGGCCCTGAGAATCTACCCCAGGCCCTGGGAGGGACCTATCCTTGGGTGGCCCTGATTCTTGTTCTCATCCTTGGTGCGTTTTTCCACCGAAGCCGCGTAGTTCTTTTTTCCTTGGGCCTTTCCGGGCTTCTCCTGGTCTACTCCCGGGGGACCGATGATCCAACGGCCCTCTTCCTGCTGGGTGGGCTTCTGGCGAGTTCCATGGGCTTGTTGGCTTTGACCCAGGACCGGGGCGTGTTCAGTGTCGGTGGCCTTCTTCAGGTTATGGCGTTTCTTCTGACCTTCCTCCTGGGGATGCTTCTCCTGGAAGTCGCTCCCGAGGATTTTTCGGCGCTGCTGGCCTTCTCTCCCCTTCCGGCCAACTTCTCCGAATGGTCTGGGCTGCCGCAACTGGTGCTTCTGGCGTTCGCTTTTTCAGTCCCCCTTTCATTCCTGGCGGCTGTCTTCCGAGAGGGCCCGGTTGAGAGGGGCCTTTTTTGGAGCATCCTCCTGCTCGCTTTGGCTCTCCGGTTCCTCACCGACCCGGGGATCGTGGCCCTGTGTCTGACGGGTGCCGGCCTTTCCCTGGGCCTTTCGGTCATGGAGATCTCCTACGCCATGGCCTATAAGGATGATCTCACCAACCTCCCGGCTCGGCGGGCCCTGATGAGGGACCTCCAGACCAGCGGGGATACCTATTCCATCGCCATGGTGGATGTGGACCATTTCAAGAAGTTCAACGATCGATATGGTCACGATGTGGGAGACCAGGTTCTTCGGATGGTGGCGGCACGTTTGGGCTCGGCCCCCGGGGGTTGCCGGGCCTACCGATACGGGGGGGAGGAGTTCACGCTCCTCTTTCCGGCAAAGACGCTACAGAAGGCCCTGCCGCACTTGAGAGAGGTGAGGCGGTCGGTAGAGGAGTCGTCGTTTACCCTCAGAAGTTGGCGTCGGCCCCGAAAGAAACCGGTGGACCCGGGAGCCTGGCGGGGGGGCGGGAAACAGGAGCCCAAACGGCTTTCGGTCACCGTGAGCATCGGGGTGGCGGACTCGACCACGAAAGGATCGAGCTCGGAGGCTGTCCTGAAGAAGGCGGATCGGGCACTCTACCGAGCGAAGGAGTCGGGTCGGAATCAAGTAGCGAAATGAGGGTGGGTCGATCTCGAGGGTGACTCAGGTGCCGGATTTTCTGGAAGTCGGAACGTGGCTTTCACCGGCCCTCACCAGGGCCCATCGAAAAGCTGGAGGCCCCAACAACTGATTCACGGCGATCATGGCGATGATCACCGTCGCCACCTTGCCGCCCCACACATCGAAATCTTCCCGAATGAGACCGGCCACGCCGAGGGTAACGCCGGCCTGGGCCACGAACCCCATCCATGCCTGTCGGCGGATGACCGGAGGATCCTTCACCAACCGGGCGCCCAGGTAGGTGCTGAGCCAAAGGGACACGACCCGTGCCAGGAGCATGGCGGTTGCAATCACCCATGCCTTACCCAGGACGGTGAAGTCAAGGTCGGCTCCGGCCAGAGCAAAAAAGACCGCGTAAACTGGGAGGGAGTTCGCCTCCAGGGCGTGGAGGAGGCGACGTCCATGCCGGGAGAAGTTTTGGACGTAAAAGCCGGCGGCCATGGCGATGAGGATGTACTCCAGATGGAGCAGCTCCCCCAGAAATACCGCCATGAATGCTACGCCCAGAACGAAGAGGATCCGGTAGGCCCGGATCCGCCTGAGGTAGTGCGTGACCAGCCACCCCATGGTCACCCCCACTGCCAGGGAGCCAAGAATCCCCAGGAGGATGTCCCAGACGGCGGTGAGGCTGAACCCGCCTGAAGGATCCACAATCTTCGCCGCCAACGGGATGAGGATGGCGATGAGCATGAGAATGGCGACGTCCTTCAAAACCGTGATACCCAGAACAGTATCGGTGAGGATTCCTTTAGCCTTCTCTTCGGTAATCACGGCGATCGTAGTGGCTGGGGAGTTTGCCACGGCCACCAGTCCGAAAAGGAGGGCCACCGCCAGGGCCACGTTGGCTGGCTCTCCCTGGAGGAAGTCGATTGCACCCCGGCCCAGGAAGACCGCTGCCGCCACCAGCGTGAACATGAGGAGGATCTGGAGGAGGGTGATTACCCCGATGCTGATGATCCTCTCCCGGAGCCTGGAGATGCGGAGTTCACCGCCGGCCGATAAGGCGATGAGGGCGAGAGCCACCCCATTTACAAAACGAAATTCTTCCACGGTGGCCCTGGGGAGAATTCCCAGGACCTGTGGCCCCACCAGGATCCCGATGATGAGATACCCGGTGATCTGGGGCAGGGAGAAGATGCGGGCTGCCCGACCGGCCAGATACGATGCGAGGAGAAGGAACCCGAGGAATAGCGTGGCCGATCCGGATCCCGTCCCAGGGTCCGTGAGGAGAACAAGGGCGTAGGTCACGCCAAGGAAAGCGATCAATGTAAAGAAGCGGGCCATGGATCCAGCCGGTTTGTCAGGGAATTCCTGGAACCAGAGTAACGCCCTTGGGGCTCGGTGAAAAACCCGGGAGGTCGGAAGAGGGAAGGCAGGAGCGGGGACCCTCCGTTTTGGAGGGGCCCCGCCGAACTATCGGGGTAGGCTTTTCGGTCGACCCATACTACGGGTAAACCTGGGGAAATGAGAAACAGGTCTGGATCGGCTGGATGACCTGAATCCCGAGGATCTTTTCGACGGGCTCAGCCCGTCTTCGAGCTTCCTACCTCCTCTCCAACAGTAGGTAGAGAGCCATGAGAGTTAATTGTCGGGTCGCGGTGCTGATGGAAGTAGCAGTCCCGACCCACCGTCTGCCGAAGCAGGCAGCGATCTCTGAAATGGATTCCGCACCGGAGACAGATTCCCTCCCGGGTGCGCCCTTCCTTCACCATGCGGGTCGAAAGCTGGTCCAGGAAAAGGGCGGTCTCCTCCAGCTTCTCCGGGGGTACGGACCCAAAGACCTCTTTCAGCACCTGGGTGGTGGCAGCTTCGTACTGGGCAAGGAGGGTGCGGCCCTCGGTCGTGAGGGAGAGCTCAACAGCCCTTCGGTCTGCGGCAGCCTCAGCCCGCCGAACCAGCCCACGTCGAACCAGGCGATCGACGGCCTTGCTGGCCGCAGCGTTACTTACGGCTAGAAAGTCAGCCACATCACCGATGCGCCGAGCGTTCGTCCTGGCCACAAGCTTCAAAACCCGAAGCTGGGAAGGCGTCACCCTATTCTTGGTGGTTTCCTTCAGTTCCTCTTCCATCCACTCATCGATAGTGGTAGAGAGAATCCTGACGCTTCCCAAAAAGTCGTTGATGAGTCCCACAGTAGCTCCCCTTGCCGTGGAGTTTATTCTCTCCGGAGCGGTGTCTCGCTCCACATTAACGGCCATAAATATTATCGCCGTTAACTAAATCGGCAACACCCAATTCCTTTTGGTGTCCAAAGCAAAACCCGTGCCCGACCGAGAGAGGGGGGGGTGTGGAACGGGTTCCGATGGACTAGATGGCTCTGGTCTGCCATGGTTGGGCTGCGAGGCCGCGGGCATTTCGGCTCTTGCGACCCGGGTTAGTTTACCAAGTGAGACAAATCTGCCGAAGGTTTGTCCCGGCCTGGGACATAGGACCACAGGGCTGATGGGATCAAGCTCGACGGAGGATCCATGCGCCAATCCGAAAAGGAACAAATCCTCGTGGTGAACCCCGGTTCCACCTCCACGAGAGTGAGTTTCTTTGAAAATGGGCACCAAGCGACGGAGGCCACCTTGCCTGCTCCCGCCATGGATCCGGGCTCCGATCTTTGGGATGAGTTTCCCATGCGCCTTTCGGCGATCAGGGAGTGGTTGGCTTCGGAAAATCTACACCTCGGAGATTCCGCTGCCGTGGTGGGGCGAGGTGGACTGTTTCGTCCGGTGGCTGGGGGAGCCTACCAGGTGAATGAGGCCATGCTGGCCGATGCCCGGGGAAACCGGCAGGGCAAACATGCGTCGAACCTGGGGTGCGCCCTGGCGAGAGCTCTGGCCGATGAAGCCGGGAGGGAAGGGGCCTCCCCCGTCCTGGCCCTCGTGGTCGATCCGGTCTCAACCGATGAGTTCGACGATCTGGCCCGGATCTCCGGCCTTCGGGAAATCCCCAGAATCAGCCTCAGCCACGCCCTGAGTATCCATGCCGTCGTACATCAGCTCTGTCTCCGGGGTGGCCGACCGATGGAGGGAACTCGCTTTGTCGTCGCCCATCTCGGGGGTGGGATCTCCGTCTGTCCGGTTTTGGATGGGAAGATCCTCGATGCCAACAACGCCAACAGTGGGGGCCCATTTTCCCCCACCCGGGCGGGTGGTCTTCCGACGCAGGAGCTGATAGCCCTCTGTTTCTCCGGGGACTTCACCCATAGGGAATTGATGGACATGACCGGACGGAGGGGTGGGCTCCTGAGTTATCTCGGCACAGAGGACGGTAAGGAGGTCGAGAGACGAATCGGAGGTGGGGATGAAGAGGCAGCCTTGGTATACGAGGCCATGGCCTACCAGATTGCCAAGGAGATCGGGGCCATGGCTACGGTCCTCCGGGGCGATGTTCAGAAGATCCTACTGACCGGTGGTTTGACCGGGAGTGACCTCCTGGTGAAGTGGATTTCCGAAAGAGTGGATTCGATCGCCCCGGTGGAAGTTTGCCCTGTTGTCGAGGAGATGGAGGCCCTGGCCCTGGGGGCTATCCGGGTGTTGAATGGTGAAACTCAATTGAAGGAGTACTGATCAACGATGGATTCGGCTCCGATAACACTCCCTGGTTCAATTCCTCTCGGCCCCCTTCGGTCCCTCGAGGATTTGAGGACAAAGGCCCGGTCTCTTCCAACTCGGATCGTGGCCATCGCTGCCGCCCAGGACGACGTGGCTCTGGAAGCGGCGGCCATGGCAGAGGAAGAAGGGTTGGCCCGATGCCTTCTGGTGGGAGACCAACATCGGATCGAAGCCATCCTCTGGGATTTGGACAGGGATCCCCGGCATTTCCAGATCATCGATCGGCAGGAGATTCACGAGGCCGTGGCGACAGCGGTTCGCTTGGTCCGGGAGGGTCAGGCCCACATTCTCATGAAGGGGAAAGTGACCTCGAGCGATCTTCTGAAGGAAGTCCTTCATGGTGACCGGGGCCTTCGAACCGGGAGGCTGCTCTCCGACGTGTTCCTCTTCGATTCTCCCCTTCCCGGTGACCCTCGGTTGATCGGCATCACCGACGGTGGAATCAACCTGGCCCCGGATCTGGAGACCAAAGCCCGCATTCTCACCAACGGCCTCGAGGTGTTTCGTGACATCGGGTACGAAAAACCTAAGGTGGCGGTTCTTTCGGCCATCGAGAAGGTGAATCCGGACCTGCCCTCCACGGTGGATGCCGCAGAGTTGGTGAAACGGGCCGAGTCAGGTGCCTTCGGACCCTGTGAGGTGGCGGGCCCCCTGGCCATGGACCTGGCGGTTTCAGCCGAATCGGCAAAACGAAAAGGGGTGGAAACGCCGGTGGCCGGGGCTGCGGACCTTCTTTTGTTCCCCTCCATCGAGGCAGCCAACATCACTGCCAAGGCGATCCAATACATGGCGGGTGTTGAGGTCGGGCACGTGGTTGTGGGAGCTGCCGCTCCAGTCCTCATTCCCTCCCGGTCCGAGAGTGTACAGGCCAAAACCAACGCCGTGGCTCTGGGGCGTCTGATGGTCCGCTGACTCGAAGGGGGCTGGTGGGCCGGTTCTCCCGATGAGACCCGGGGCTATCCCTCCAGGGTCGAAGTATCTCCCTCCGGAAGTCCCATGGCTCGAGCCTTAAGGAGCCGCCGCATAATTTTTCCAGATCGAGTTTTGGGTAAGGCGTCCACAAACTCGATTTCGGCAGGCTTGGCGATGGGCCCCACCTCGTGGCCCACGTGGTCCTTCAACTCCTTCACCAACTCCGGACTCCCCTCCAGGCCGGCCCGGAGGATGACATAGGCCTGAACCACGTTCCCCTTCACGTTGTCGGGAATCCCGATGGCCGCCGCCTCAGCCACGTCCTTGTGGCTGACCAAACCTGACTCGATCTCCGCAGTCCCAAGCCGGTAGCCGGAGACTTTGATCACATCGTCCATCCGCCCGATGATCCAGAAGTATCCATCTTCGTCGATCTTCGCCGAGTCGCCGGTGAGGTACTTCCCCTCGTAAGTGGACCAGTATTGTTCAATGTACCGGTCAGGGTCTTTGTAGATGCCCCGGAGCATGGACGGCCACGGGGTCGTGAGGACCAGCTTTCCTTCCTCTCCGGGTGGAACGGGATTCCCCTCGTCATCCAGGACTTCGGCCTGAATGCCGGGGAATGGCTTTGTCCCAGAGCCGGGCTTGAGGGGGAAGGAGGGGACGGGGGTGATCATGAAGGCACCTGTTTCCGTCTGCCACCAGGTGTCCATGATGGGGCACTTACCTTTTCCAACCACTTCATGGTACCAACGCCAGGCTTCAGGATTGATGGGTTCTCCCACACTTCCCAGGATCCTGAGGGTTGAAGTGTCGCGCTTGTTCACCCATGCGTCCCCGAAGCGCATCAGTCCTCGGATGGCCGTGGGGGCCGTGTAGAGGATGGTGACTCCGTACCGCTCCACGATGCGCCACCACCTATCCGGATAAGGATAGGTGGAAGCTCCTTCGTACATGATGGAGGTGGCTCCAAGAATCAGGGGCCCATAGACGATATAGGAGTGGCCGGTGATCCACCCTGGGTCCGCAGCACACCACCAGCGGTCCTCGGGTTTAAGGTCGAAGGTGTACTTCAGCGTGGTGGCGACGCCCACCTGGTACCCGCCATGGGTATGGAGAATGGCTTTGGGTTTGCCTGTTGTGCCCGAGGTGTAAAGAAGGAAGAGAGGGTCCTCCGCATCCATGACTTCGGTCTCGGTCCCATCCCCGGCGGACCGGGCCACCGGGAGGGCCATGAGCTCGTCGTAGTAATAATCCCGGTCCTGTTCCATATGGACCGTTTCCCCTGTGCGGCGAATGACCACCACGTGCTCCACCGTACCGCACCGCTGAAGTGCTTCGTCGGCGATGGACTTGAGGGGGACGATCTTCCCTCGCAGGTAGCCGCCATCGGCGGTGATCAGGACCTTGGACTCACTGTCCTCGATTCTCTCGCCCAGGGCTTCCACACTGAATCCCCCGTACACTACCGAGTGGACGGCGCCGATCTTGGCGGTGGCCAGCATGGCCATGATCAGCTCAGGGATCCTGGGCATATAGATGGTGACCCGGTCGCCCTTCTTCACCCCCATGCTCCTCAGGACGTTGGCAAACTCACAAACCTCCCGATTGAGGGCGAAATAGCTATAGGTCTTCTGGGTTCCGTCCTCCCCCTCCCATACCAGTGCCAGCTTGTTCCGATTGGCCGTTCGCTGATGCCGGTCCAGAGCGTTGAGGACCACATTGGTCTTTCCACCGGTGAACCATTTGAAGAAAGGGGGATTGGAATCGTCCAGGACCTTCGTCCAGGGGGCATACCAGTCCAGCAGCTCTTTCGCTTGGGTTTCCCAGAACGCCGAAGGATCGGCTGCGGCCTGGTCGCGGAGGGCATCGTAGTCGGGTACGTGAGCCGCCTCGACGATTTCCGGTGCCGGGTGAAAGACGGTCTTGTCCTCGGACATTGGGCCTCCAGAGGGTCTTGGGTGGAACGGATAGTTGAGTTTTTTTGGGATGGTGCTCAGTGATCGAGTCTAGTGAAGGGAGGAACCACCGTCCAGGCTATGGGCCTGGGTGAGACCGGACGATCCCACTGCTCGACCAGGCTTCCTGCTGGAGACGGAACCTCACCTCACCACGGCGATCTGGAGGTTGTAGCTCCCGGTAGAATAGGGCGTGGCCGAGGCTACTTGGACGGAGTATTTGCCTGCCGTGGTGACTATTTTCTCAAGTCTTGAATGCCCGAGTTCCAAATCGAAGTCATCATTCTCCTCGCCCTTTCCGTCGGCGTCGAGCAGGCGGAGAAGGGTGTCGAATTCCTCTGAGCGAAGGTCCAGAATCAGCCGCTGCCCGGCATCCATGTCCACCTCGTAAACGTCGAAATACATATCGGCGAGTAAATCGTCGTCCTCCTGGAGTTCCCCGCGGATGTTCTGATAGGAGACCACCTCGCCGGAAAAGAAGCCACCCGGAGGCGCAGCCTGGACTTCCCTGGTATAGGAGATGGTCCGGAAGGCACAGGGCGCCAGTCCACAACCGATCATGATGACTTCCAGTTGGTAAACCGCAGTTGTATCGGGTACAAAACCCAAAATGGGGAAGTCATCATCCATGAAATCCGTAGTGATCTCGACCCCCTGGGGGTCGAAGAGGGCCAAATCAAGGTCGTAACAGTCTAGATCGCAGGTTCCGGCTATTCGATACTCCAGGCCTTTCTCGAGAGGCACCGGGATTTTGACGGCTTCCTCATGCTCCAGGTGCCCCCCCCCTCCCTTCCCAGACTTCGTGAAGCCGAGTGCCCTGACATCCATGCCGAA
>CAYOVN010000006.1:0-52350 GCA_964407425.1 uncultured Gemmatimonadaceae bacterium | reverse complement strand
TAAGGTCACCCTCCAGTATCCGGAGGAGCGTCCCACCCTCTCCCCCCGTTGGCGAGGCACCCACCGTATGGAGGTGCACGCCGATGGAAGACCGAAGTGCGTCGCTTGCGGCCTCTGCCCCACGGTATGCCCCTCGAACTGCATTCGGCTGGTAGGTGGAGAGGACGACCAGGGCAACCGGTACCCCATCGTCTACGAGATCGATGAGTTCCGGTGCATCTTCTGCGGAATGTGTCAGGAGGTCTGCCCGGTAGAAGCCATCCATGTGGGTGTCGACTTCGAGAACGCCGAGTACACCCGGGACCGCTTCGTATACGACCTGGATCGGCTCATGGAGCAGGATCACCCCACGTCACTCCTCTGGGATCCCTCCGATCCCAAGTCGGAATGAGGGGAGAATACCTATGGCCAATTTCTTCGACTTCCTGATGAGTGCCGACTTCCTCTTCTACGTCTTCAGTGGCATGACCATCGGGAGCGCCATCGCCATGGTGACGCGGAAAAACCCGGTGGCGAGCCTCCTCTATATGGTGGCTACGCTGGCGTCTTTGGCAGGAATCTATGTGCTTTTCGAAGCTCACTTCCTGGCTGCGATCCAGATCATCGTGTACGCCGGGGCCATCATGGTTCTCTTCCTTTTTGTCATCATGCTCCTGAATCTGGGACATGACTATCAAAAAGACTTAAAGGGGGGAGCCTGGGCCATTTTCGCCTTTATGATCGCCGGCGGCATGGCAGGGGTTTTGGTCCGGCAGTTCAGGGGGACCGAGTCCTTCCCCATCTACCAAAACGCTCAGGGGGCTGAGGTCATCGATGCCCTTCTGGCCAGTCAAGGGGCGGTCGGAGCGATCGCCGAGCCCCTTTTCGGAGACTATGTGGTGGCCTTCGAGCTCACAGGTATCCTTCTTCTCGTTGCCATTGTCGGGGCCCTGGCCCTGGCGAAAAGGAGGGTGTGAAGAAGCATGCTTACCAACCTTCTTGCTGAAGCCCTCATTGTCAGCGCCATTCTCTTTGCGGTGGGAACATTCGGTTTTCTGGTTCGCCGGAATGCCATCATCATGTTCCTCTGCGTCGAGCTCCAGCTGAACGCGGTGAACCTCTCCTTCGTCGCTCTCTCCAGATACATGGGCATCGAAGGACAGCTTTACGTTTTTTTTGTCATGACCGTCGCCGCGGCGGAGGCTGCCGTGGGTTTGGCCATCATCATCTCCATCTTCCGGCACTACGAAACGGTCAACGTGAACAACTTCAACCTTCTGAAGTGGTAGGGGCATGACTCTTCCACTGGGTTTCTTCGCTCTGCAGGAAGGACACGAGGTCACTGCGGCGGCCCAAGGGCTCGCCGGTGAGGCTTTCGAACCGTTCCTGCCCGGTCTGGTCATTCTTCTTCCTCTCATCGGGTTCCTTTTGAATGGAGCCCTGGCCCTGGCTGCCTCCAGGCGGTCGGCGGATGCGTTGAGAGGGGGGTCTGAACTGGACTTCTTCGAGGGGGGACAGCGCCCCCTCACGCATCGTCTGCCCACCTGGATCGGGCCCGGGGTTCTTGGCCTGACTTTCCTGATCGTCTTGGTGAACTTCGCCCGGATGCTTGGGGCGGACCTCCACGAACCCTTCGTCACGGATCCCTACTGGACCTGGATGAGCACTGGGGCCTTCAAGGTTGATGTGGCCCTGCAGCTCGACCAGCTCAGCATGATCATGATGATGGTGGTCTCGGGGGTGGGATTCCTGATCCACCTCTTCAGTGTGGGCTACATGGGGGATGACCAAGGCTACCCCAGGTACTTCGCCTATCTGAACCTTTTCATCTTCTTCATGATGATTCTGGTCACCGGGGCCAGCTTCCTTCTGATGTTCGTCGGATGGGAGGGGGTGGGTTTCTGCAGCTACATCCTCATCGGGTACTGGTTTACCGACAGGGAGAAAGCTGATTCCGGGAAGAAGGCGTTTATCGTCAACCGGATCGGGGACCTGGGCTTTCTGGCGGCCATGTTCATTCTGTTCGCCGGTTGGGGTTCCTTTGGGGGATTCGGGACCCTGAACTTCGTGGACGTTTTCCACGCCGCCCCGGATGCTCTGGTCTATGGTGGTGGAGTCGTTACGGCCATCACCCTGTTCCTGCTCCTGGGAGCCACAGGGAAGAGCGCACAGATTCCTCTGTACGTCTGGCTACCCGACGCCATGGCAGGGCCCACACCTGTATCGGCTCTGATCCATGCCGCCACCATGGTCACGGCGGGTGTGTACATGGTGGCGAGGACTTCGGTTCTCTTCGCCCTGGCTCCTGTGGGCGGGCTTTCGGTGGCCCTCATCGGGGCGGTGACCGCCCTCTTTGCGGCCACCATCGGAATGGCTCAATACGATATCAAGCGGGTTCTGGCCTACTCCACCATCTCCCAGTTGGGCTACATGTTCATCGGGGTGGGGGTGGGGGCCTATGCGGCTGGGGTCTTCCACCTGATGACCCACGCCTTCTTCAAGGCCCTCCTCTTCCTGGGTTCGGGCGCTGTGATCCATTCCATGCATCACGCCCTGCATCACACGCACAACGATGCGGACCCCCAGGACATGAGGAACATGGGTGGGCTTCGGAAGTTCATGCCCATCACCTGGCTCACCATGTGGATCGCCACCCTGGCTATCGCCGGGATCTGGCCCTTCGCAGGGTTCTTCTCAAAGGATGAGATCATTTGGATGGCGGGGGCCCGGGCCGACGGCATGTTCGGGGGTTGGTTTACGATCATCTGGATCATGGCGCTGGCTGCGGCCATGATTACGGCCGTCTACATGACCAGGCTCATGGTCATGACGTTCCACGGGACGAACCGGACCGGGCAGGAAGAAGCCAAGCACCTTCACGAGGCCCCCTGGGTCATGTGGGTGCCCCTGGCCATTCTGGCCTTCCTCTCCATCTTCGGCGGCTGGATCAACGTGCCCCACGCCATCTCCGAGTCTTTCCTGGGCGGATATGGACTCCTGCCCATGACGGAGTGGCTGCATGAATGGCTGTATCCCATCGCAGGGGTCGCCACGGAGATTCAGGCGGCCAACGCCGGGGACTTCGCGCATCACTCCCCGTTCGGAGGAGGTGAACTCCTCTGGGCCGTTCTCTCCACTCTGGCTGCGTTGGTCGTGGTTCTGGTTTCGGCCCGGGTGGTCGGAGGCTACAAGATTCTGCCGGCAAGCGAGTCGCCGGCTCCGGAGGGCTTCAAGAAGGTCCTCTACATGAAGTATTACGTCGACGAGTTCTACGACCGGATCATCGTCCAGCCCCTCATACGTGCCTCCCGCTTCGCATGGAAGGTCATCGATGCGGGAGTTGTGGACGGGATCGCAAACGGCTTGGGGAATCTGGCCCGAGCCGTGGGTTGGTTTGGAAGCCTCTTCCAGACCGGATCGGTCAATACCTACGCCCTCTTCCTGGCCATCGGGGTTTTAATAATCCTCGGGGTCGTCGCCTTCTAGAGGGAAGAAACGAATGCTTTCCTTTCTCGATTCCATCGGATACGGCAACTGGATCCTTCATGCGCTCCTGTGGCTCCCTCTTGTAGGGATGGCGCTGGTCCTTCTGGGTCCAACAGCCCGGGCGAAGACTTTCGCTTTTGGCTGGAGCCTGGTCCTTCTTGTTCTGAGCCTGGGTTTGTGGTGGGCCTTCGATCCCGGGGTTGGCACCTTCCAATTCGAGAGTTCCACCCCCTGGATCAGCAGTTGGGGTGTGAGCTACGCGGTCGCGCTGGACGGTATCAGCCTCTTCATGGTGATGCTTACGGCCTTCACCACAGCCGTGGCCATCCTCGGGTCCTTCAATTACATCAAGAAGCATGAGAAGGCCTTTTATGCCCTGATGCTCCTCATGGAGACGGGGGTCATCGGAGTGTTTATCTCCATCGACCTCTTCCTGTTCTATGTCTTCTGGGAGATCACCCTCATCCCCATGTATTTCATTATCGGGGTTTGGGGAGGGGAGCGGAGGATCTACGCGGCGGTGAAGTTTTTCCTCTTCACGGCCTTTGGATCTCTTCTCATGCTGGTGGCGCTTCTTTATCTGTTCTTCGCCGCCCAGGGTGTGACGGGGGAACCCTCTTTCGCGTACCAGGCACTTCTGAACGCGGACCTGACCCTGCATGAACAGCTCTGGCTCTTCGCGGCATTCTGCCTGGCGTTCTCTATCAAGGTGCCGGTGTTTCCATTCCACACTTGGCTCCCGGATGCCCACGTTGAGGCGCCCACGCCGGGATCGGTGGTACTGGCTGCGGTGCTCCTGAAGATGGGGACCTACGGTTTCCTAAGGTTCCTTTTGCCCTTCTTCCCGGCCGCAGCTCAGCATCCCACAGTGATCACCCTCATGATGGTTCTGGGGATCATCGGGATCATTTACACGGCCTGGGTGGCTGCGGTACAGCCCGACGCCAAGAAGTTGGTGGCCTACACCTCGGTGGCCCACATGGGCTTTGTGGTCCTGGGCATCTTTGCCCTGACCGTAAACGGGCTTCAGGGCGGTCTCATCGTCATGATTTCCCACGGGATTTCGACGGGGGCCCTCTTCCTTCTCCTCGGCATGATGTACGAGCGGCGGCACACCCGTATGATCGCCGACTTCGGGGGGATCGGCCGGGTCGCGCCCTGGTTCGCCACGGTGTTCATGATCACTGCGCTGGCTTCGATCGGGCTCCCGGGCACCAGCGGATTCGTGGGTGAGTTCCTGGCCTTGCTGGGGGCGTTCGAGGCCCGACCCATCATGGCCATTATCGCCGGCAGCGGGGTGATCTTTGCTGCATACTACATGCTTCCCATGGTGCAGAAGGTGTTCTTCAACGCACTGGAGAAGCAGGAGAACAAGGAAATACCGGATTTGTCCCGCCGGGAAATGGTCATCCTCGCACCGATGGTTGCCCTGATGATCTGGATTGGGGTGCAGCCGACTGTGTTTTTAGAGAGGATGGAGCCCAGCGTCCGGAACATCCTTGAATATGTACACGACAATGGCCTCCAAGCCGAAAACCGGCTTGAACTGGAGGCTCCGGTGACTTTTTCGAGCACAAGCCCTCCGGCGGTCGAGGAAGACGCGGAAGAATCTCCCGTCACTCACACCGGGGATGAGGAATAGGCTCCCATGGAACTCGATTTCTCTTCACAGGCACACTTCCTTCTGGCTCTCCTCCCGGAGATCGTCCTGTCCGTTTTTGGGATGATCGTTCTGGTCGCTGGTGTTTGGAACAAGGAGGAGGAGAACAGGGCCGGATCTCGTGATCTGGGTACTCTGGCCCTCGTCGGGCTTGTCCTGGCAGCGGGAGCCAACGGTTGGCTCTACGGTGTGACTCAGACCGGTGGAGACGGGATGGTGGTCATCGACCGCTTCCGGCTCTTCGCCAACTGGATCTTCCTCCTGGCAGGGGCCCTCTCCATCCTCATCTCCATGGCCTACATGACCCGGCAACGGCTGCAGGTTGGGGAGACCTACGCCCTGATGCTGTTCGCTGTGGTTGGCATGATGATCATGGCCGGGACCGAGGACCTGATCATCCTCTTCCTGGGTCTCGAGGTCATGTCCATCGGCATCTACGCGTTGGCGGCCATGAACCGGAGGGATCGGAAGTCGGCTGAGGCGGGACTGAAGTACTTCCTGCTAGGGGCTTTCTCCACCGGGTTCTTCCTGTACGGGATAGCCCTTCTCTATGGCGCCACCGGGACGACCAACATCGCCCTCATGTCCGACGCAATGATGGAAGGGGCCGCCACCGGGCCGCTCCTCGCTTTCGGAATTGCTTTCCTCACCATCGGATTTGGGTTCAAAGTCGCGGCAGTGCCCTTCCACATGTGGACTCCTGATGTCTACGAGGGGGCCCCGACTCCCATCACAGCCTTTATGGCGACCGGGGTCAAAGCGGCAGCCTTTTTGGCTTTCCTCCGGGTCTTTATGGTGGCCTTCTCTTCGGTCCCGGAGGCCTGGTTCTTGATCCTCTGGTGGCTGGCTGCCATCACGATGGTGACGGCCAACCTGATCGCCCTGGTTCAATCCAACGTCAAACGCATGCTGGCTTACTCCAGCATCGCCCACGGCGGGTATCTCATTGTTGCTGTAGCAGCAGCCAATGAGATGGCATCAGCCGCCATGCTCTTCTACCTCCTCGTCTACACCCTGATGAATATTGGCGCTTTCGCCGTGGTGATCAGCGTGGCCCACCATGGTGAGGATCGGCTCCAGATCGAGGACTACGGTGGATTCGGCTGGCAACAACCCGTTTTAGGCGTCCTCCTGACGGTCTTTCTTCTCTCTTTGGCCGGTTTTCCGGGCACTGGTGGGTTTATCGGGAAGATCTTCCTCCTTCAGGGGGCTTTGGAAGCAGACCTCTGGACCCTCGCCATCGTTTTGGTCCTCTCCACCCTCCTTTCCTACTGGTACTACCTCCGGGTGGTCTGGTTCATGTGGATGCGGGATGCTTCAGGACCTGACGCTCATACCTCCGTTTTTGCTCCCCTGTCCATGCGGGTAGCTCTCTTCGGGGCGGCGGGTCTCATCCTCTTCCTGGGGATCTTCCCGGGAGCTTTCGGATTCCTGGAGTTCGTCCAGTCCAGCGTCGGGTCACTGACTGACGTGGGTGGGCTCCTGGCTCGGATGGCGCCGTAGGGGAAAAATCCCTGAGCGGGCCGGAAGAGGCTCGCACCTCGGGTCGTGGATCGAGAAACGCGGCAACTCCGGATCGGGGTTGCCGCGTTTCATTCCGGAGCCACCCGTCCCTCGCCTGACCCCGCATTGACGACCCCTTGAGGCCCGTCTAGCTTCGACGGGTACACACCCCAAACAAACCTGGAAACCCAAGGACGGACATGGACCTCGCCACCCATATTTTCAGAGAATACGATATCCGCGGAATCGTTGGGACCGACCTCGATCCCGAGGTGACGCGCCTGGTAGGGAAAGCCTACGGTTCGGCCCTCAGGGAGTCCCTCGGCGGGGCCTCTGGGACAGTTGTGGTGGGCCAGGACAACCGACCCCACTCGCCGATGCTCGCGGACGGGTTGATGGAGGGCCTTAACAGCGTCGGGGTGGATGTGATCAGCCTCGGCACGGTCCCCACCCCCCTCGCCCTCTGGGGCGAGAAACACATGGAAACGGACGGGGCCATTCAGATAACCGGGTCCCACAATCCTCCTGACTACAATGGGATCAAGATGACCCAGAAGGGGGGATCCTTCTTTGGGGCCTCAATCCAGGGATTACTCCGACGGATCCAGGAGAACGATTTCGCCGAGGGCGCCGGCTCTCTGGTACACAAGGACCCGATCCCGTCCTACATCTCGGAGATTTCAGCGGGGTTCGAACTGGCCCGACCGGTCCGGGTGGTGGTGGACTGCGGAAACGGGGCCGGGGCCCTGGTGGCCATCGATCTGCTCCGGGCCATCGGGGCGGATGTGATCCCACTCTATTGTGAATCGGACGGGACCTTCCCCAACCATCATCCCGATCCCACGGTCGATGAATACCTGGTGGATATGATCGACCTTGTGAAGGAAAGGAAGGCCGAGCTGGGTATCGCCTTTGACGGGGACGCCGACCGGATCGGGGCCGTGGACGAAAACGGGACGGTGGTCCGGGGGGACATCCTCCTCCTTCTCTTCGGCCTGGACATTCTCGAAACTCGTGGGCCAGGGCAGAAACTGGTGTTCGACGTAAAATGCTCCCAGGTACTACCTGAGGTTTTCGCAGCGGCAGGGGGAGAGCCGATCATGTGGAAGACCGGCCACTCCCACATCAAGTCCAAAATGAAGGAACTGGGGGCCCCTCTGGGCGGCGAACTGTCCGGCCACATCTGCTTTGCTGACGACTATATCGGCATCGATGACGCCCCCTATGATGCCTGTCGGCTGGTGGACCTCCTCTCCCGGGCGGACCGGTCTTTCTCCGAGATCGTGGCCGACCTCCCCCAATACGTTTCGACCCCTGAAATCCGGATCGAGGTGGACGAGACCAAGAAATGGGAGGTAGTCGAGAGGGCGTTGGAGCATTTCAGCCAGAGCCACGACGTGATCGACGTTGATGGTGCCCGGGTTCTGTTCGGGGACGGCTGGGGACTATTGAGGACTTCAAACACACAGCCTGTTATCGTGGCCCGGTTTGAAGCCAAAACCGAAGAGCGACTCCAGGAAATCCAGAGCCTGATGCAAGGATGGCTCAGAACGCAGGGAATCGATGTCTGAACCGAGCCCGAACGTGCTGAAGGGGGGCCGGGTGTTCCTGGTCCTGGCAGTTTCTCTTATCGCTCTCTTCATGCTTGGGGGAGCCCTTGCCAAGTTTTATGCCGAGGTCCTCTGGTACCGATCAGTAGGGTTTTCATCGGTGTTCTGGACTCGGACCCTTGCAGAGATGGGGATCAGGGTGGTGGCTGGGTTGGGGACGGCGATCCTGGCCTATCTCTGTTTTCGGGTAGTTGCCAAGACCCTCAGCGGGGTTCAGATCAAGCGTCGCTTCGGGAATCTCGAGATTGCCGAGAAAATTCCCCAAAGGATCATCACCCTCGGCACGGTCGTTATCGCCCTTCTTCTCGGCCTCTGGGTGGCGGGTGCTTTCCCCGGTAGTGCCGGACTCCGGCTCTATCTTATGTTTAAGGCTCCCGAATGGGGGTTGGCCGAACCCTGGACGGGCCAGGACATCTCCTTCTTCGTTTTCTCCCTACCCATTCTTGGTGGGGGTTTGATTCTGGGCCTTTCCCTGGTTTTCCTCCTTCTGTCCTTTTCCGCGGCCGGGTACGCGGCCACCGGCTCACTCTCGTTCCGAAATGGTCGGCTCTTCATGGCCGATCTTCCGAGAAAACACCTTACTCTTCTTGGGTCCGTTTTCCTCCTCTTCCTCGCAGGCCGGTTCTGGCTGGCCCCCTACCTCCTCACGCTGGATGGGAACTCAGGGGTCCAGGGGATTTTCGGATTCGCTGACGCCACGGCCAGGATGAGGGGCTACCAGGCCCTTTCTATCATTACTCTGGTCTGCGCCGGGGTGGTGGCCTGGGGAGGGTTCCGGAAGCGAACGGCGCCCATGGTCGCCTCCATGGTTGCGGTTGTGGTCGGAGGTCTGGTCCTGGTTCAGTTGTATCCCGAACTGGTTCAGCGTTTCCAGGTCGAGCCGAACGAGCTGGTGAGGGAGACGCCCTATATCGATACCAATTTGGAGTTTACGCGAATTGGATTTGGCCTGGAGAACCTTCAGAGCCGGGGATACGACTACTCCTCCGAGGCGTCTACCGACTGGCAAATTGCCTCCGATCAGTTTGAGGGGCTTCCCGTTTGGACTCGGGAGGCTCTCCTCACAACCTTCCACACGGTGGAATCCCGTTTTCCCTACTATGATTTCCAGAACGTAGTCGTCGACCGGTATCCGTCTTCGGGGGGGACCATCCCTGTTGCGTTGGCCGTCCGAGAGATCGATCCCGGCGGGATCGGGGACCAGAACTGGCAAAACCTCCATCTGCGGACCCTTTTTCAGGCCGGCATGGGGGCCGTAGCCAGCGCCGTCAATGGCCGGACGCCCGAAGGCCGTCCCAGCATGTACATTTCCGGGATCCCTCCGGTCTCTTCCGAAAGTCTCAGCGGACCTCTCGCCCAGGGGCCCGACGGTCTGGAACCCCTTACCCTTGATGAGCCCTCGGTCTATTTCGGCTCCCAGGCCCAGTTCTACTCCATCGTCGACCCGGATTCGGTCCTTGCCGCTGGTGGTGAGCTTTCGGATCTCCCCGGGGGAATCAGGATCGGCGGCCTTTTCAGGAAGCTCGCTCTCGCCTGGGCCAACGGTGCCGCGAACCTCCTCTTCTCCTCCGAGATCTCTCCTGAAAGTCTGTTGGTGTATCGCCGAAGTGCCTTTGAACGAGCCGGGGCCATCGCTCCGTTCCTCAGCTTCCTCGAGGAACCGTATCCGGTCATTCATGAAGGCCGGATCGTCTGGATGCTGGACGGATTCACTTCCACCAGGAGCTTCCCCCTGGCGTCCCCCCACGAATTTCCCGGTGGGGGAGGAGTCACCTATCTCAGAAATTCGGTGAAGATCACCCTGGATGCCGTCACCGGGGATATGGTTTTCTACCGGATGGACGAGGAGGATCCCCTTCTGGAAGCGTGGGCAGGGGTATTCCCCGGTCTTTTCCAGCCCTTCGGGGACATGCCTGAAAATCTGAGGGCCCATGTACGGTACCCCAGGGTACTTCTGGAGGCTCAGGCCAGGGTCCTTCTTCAATACCATCAGGAGACGGCGGCCCTTTTCCATGGCCAGCAGGACGTTTGGGCCCTTCCTCAGGAGTTGGCCCAGGGAACGCGACCCGTTCCCTACATTCCGGAATACGGTCTTTACCGGCTCCCGGGTGAGCCCGAGCCAGAGTTTCTCCTCACCACCGTCTTTGTGCCGGCCGGCCGCCAGAATCTCACCGCAATCCTTGCTGCCAGGTGTGATCCTGAGGGGTACGGGGATCTCCTTCTCTATGATATCGCCGTGGAGGAGCGGGTGCCGGGGCCACGCCAGGTCGAAGCGCTTGTTGAGCAGGACCCGATTATCGCACAGCAGTTCTCTCTCTGGAGGCAAGGAGGCAGTCAGGTCTGGTCCGGGCACCTTCACATCGTGCCGGTAGGGCAGACCCTTCTTTATCTCGAACCCATCTTCCTGGCGGCCGAGGCCGACGCTATTCCCGAGCTCCGCCGGTTCGTCGTGAGCGACGGGCGTCGGGTGGCCATGGAGGAGACTCTGCAAGAAGCGATTGCGGCCCTTGCCCTTTCGGGTGGAGGTGAACTTCTCTCCCTCTCACCGAGTGGAGAGCAGGAGGTACGGGTCCCATCACCGGAACTCTGGCCCCAAGAGGCGCTGGATCTCCTCGACGTGGCCGAGACTCGTCTGAAGGATGGGGATTATGCCGGATTCGGTCGGGCCCTCGAGGAACTTCGAACCCTCCTCAGAAACATCTCGGGAGGGGGTGGGGGAGGCTAGCCTTCCCCTCGTTTCACCCCTACCTTTCCGAGTCCCTGGGGCCTTGAAGCCATCGGGCTTCAATGAGGTGCGTCCGGGGTCCGACACGTATCTGAACCGCACGAGGATTCGCGATGGATATCCACGAATTTCAGGCCAAAGAGGTATTTCGGCAGGCCGGGATCCCGGTTCCCCCCGGGGAAGTGGCCGAGACTCCTGAGGCAGCCGAGGAGATAGCCCGAAAACTAGGTGGCCGGGTAGTGGTCAAAGCCCAGGTCCATTCCGGTGGAAGGGGGAAGGCCGGCGGCGTCAAGCTGGCTTCCGATTCCGCTGAGGCCCGGGTTCATGCCGAGGCTATTCTGGGCATGGAAATCAAAGGGCTGACGGTGGAGAAGGTCCTGGTTACGCCGGCTGAGGACATCGACACGGAGGCTTATGTCGGCTGTCTCATGGATCGGGCCGCCCAGTCCATCACCTTCATGGTCTCGTCCGAGGGCGGGGTGGACATCGAAGAGGTTGCCCACACCAATCCGGATGCGATCAAGAAGCTCACCATCGACCCCCGTTATGGGCTCCTTCCCCACGAAGCCTATTGGCTCGGGGCGGCTCTCTATGACGACCCGGCTCTGGCGAAGCAGGCTGCGAAGATTATTGGGCAGCTCTACAAGGCCTTTTCCGCCGCCGGGGCTTCCATGGCGGAGATCAATCCTCTGATTTCCACACCTGCCGGTGAAGTGAAGGCCATCGATGCCAAGATGAGCGTCGATGACAACGAACTCTTCCGGAAACCTGATATCGAAGCATTCAGGGATCTTTCGGCAGAGCCGGAATCGGAAACGAAGGCCCGGGACGCCGACCTGAGCTACGTGAAACTGGACGGAAGCGTCGGATGCTGCGTCAACGGTGCCGGCCTGGCCATGGCGACCATGGACCTGGTGAAGTACTACGGCGGCGAGCCAGCCAATTTCCTGGATATTGGTGGGTCCTCCAACCCGGACAAGGTTGTGGCAGCTTTTGACATCATCACTTCCGACCCCAACGTGAAGGTGATTCTGTTCAACATCTTCGGTGGCATCACCCGATGCGACGACGTGGCCAACGGCATCGTTGAAGCCACGAATCGTATCGACGTTAAGGTACCCCTCGTTATTCGCCTTACCGGCACCAATGAGGAAGAGGGTGTGAAGATCCTGGAAGCGGCCGGCATGTCGGCCGCCACGTCCATGGATGAGGTTGTCGAGAAGGCCGTGGCTTTGGCCAACCAAGCGTGATCCAACTGAACACGAGAATAGAGAGTCCATACCCATGGCTATCTTCGTAAACGAAAACACGCGCCTCGTGGTCCAGGGGATCACGGGGCGGGACGGGTCCTTCCATACCCGTCAGATGATGGAATACGGCACCCAGGTTGTGGCAGGAGTCACGCCAGGGAAGGGCGGGCAGTTCTTCGAAGGTCCAGAAGGCAAGAAGGTGCCCATCTTCAACACCGTAGAGGATGCTGTAAACGAAGCTGGTGCAAATACTTCGGCGATTTATGTTCCCCCAGCCTTCGCTTCGGGGGCCGTTCTGGAGGCTGCAGGCGCGGGAATCGAATTCATCGTTTGCATCACCGAGGGCGTGCCGGTTCAGGACATGACCCGGGTCCTGAAGTACGTGTCGGACAGAGGTGCCCGCCTCCTAGGGCCCAACTGCCCAGGGATCATTTCCCCAGGAAAGGCCAAAGTCGGGATCCTTCCGGCCCAAATCGTTGCACCGGGTCCTGTTGGTGTGATCTCCCGGTCCGGAACCCTGACCTATGAGGCCGTCATTCAGTTGACCAACGGCGGCATAGGACAGACCACCTGCGTGGGCATCGGTGGCGATCCTCTCATCGGTACGAACTTCATCGACGCTCTGTCTGCCTTCAAGGACGACGCCGAGACGGAAGCCATCGTTATGATCGGCGAGATCGGGGGAACCGACGAGCAGGAAGCGGCTGCCTGGGTGAGCGCCAACCTGAACATTCCGGTGGTCGGGTTTATTGCCGGCCAGACTGCACCTCCGGGGCGCCGGATGGGCCACGCTGGAGCAATTATCAGCGGGTCGGCCGGAACGGCCGAAGAAAAGATCAAGACCTTCGAGGAAAATGGGATCGCTGTGGCGGCCCGACCCCTCGATATAGCCCATCTAATCAAGGATGCATTGGGTTAGTAGGGCGGTTCTTTCCAGATTTGGATAGCTCCCTGGGCCCTCAGCTCGATGAGGGTCCAGGGAGATGTTCGAAAGGGGACTAGTGTAGGAAATGCTACTTTCCGAAATCGTCTCCAAGGAACGGATCCTCGTCCCCATGGAGGCGGAAACGGCCGAAGAGGCGGTTGGCCTCCTCTTCCAACGACTCGAGTTCACCCGAGCCCTGGATGAAGGGGCTGGGGTACGCCTGGCGGGTGGATTCCTTTCCGGTGCCCGGGGTGAGGCGGTACGGATCAATGAGTGGGCGGTCCTTGTTGCGGTTCAAACCAGTCAGGTGGAGGGACTGACCGGCTGTCTCGGCTTATCCCCAATGCCCTTCGGTCTCGAGGACCACGGAGAAGGTGGGACGGCTTCGGCCATGCTCCTTCTCCTTACTCCCAGGCGGGTTTCTCCCCTGAAAATCCAGGCAATACCGGCCCTCTCTCGGTTCTTTCGGGACAAGGAGAACGCCACTCGGTTCCAGGCCGCAAAGAACGCTGGGGAGGTTTTCGCCCTGACCGAATTCATGGAGATGGAAATTCAGGACCAGCTCCTTGTGGCAGATGGTCTGACTCCCCTGGAATATCGGGTTTATCCCGAGACCCCCCTTTCCGAGGTCATCGGCCTCATGGTTCGCCAGGGGGTCCGGGCTGTCCCCGTGGTTGGGGAGAAACTGGACTTCCTTGGCCTCATTTCCTCTGCCGATGCAATTCGGTACCTCGTTCCGGAGAGACTCACCGGAGCTGAGAGCGGACGAGGGTCGGAGAGGCTGAAGGCTCGAGAAGTCATGTCCCGATCGGTCATGTGCATATCCGACGACCAGAGCTTGGTTGAAGCGGCGAACCTCATGGTGAACAAAGGGGTAAGCGAGATTCCAGTGGTAAGGGACGGGGAGCTGGTAGGGTTCCTTACAGGGGAAACCGCGCTTCGACTTCTCTTCGACCCCCAAAGCTGAGCGAGGCTTCCTGAGCCCGCTCCAACGAGATCAATTCAGGATCCTTGATAGCCAGGTTTGGATGGAGGGATAGGGGTACATGAATCGGACGTTAGCAATTGTGAAACCCGACGCCGTGAGCTCGGGGAAAGCCGGGAAGATTCTGGCTCACCTTGAGGAGGCTGGATTCACCATCAAAGCCGCCAAGATGACCCGCCTGACAGACGCCCAGGCCGGTCGGTTCTATGAGGTTCATCAGGAACGCCCGTTCTACGGGTCCCTCGTGTCCTTCATGACATCAGGTCCATGTATCCCCCTGGTTCTGGAGGCCGACGGCGCCGTGCTCCGGCTGAGGGAGACGATCGGAGCCACGGACCCGGCGGAGGCCGCGTCAGGGACGGTTAGGGCACTGTTCGCAGAAAACAAGGAGAGAAACGCCATCCACGCTTCCGATTCGGATGAGAATGCTGCTCGGGAAATCTCCTTCTTTTTTTCTGATTCCGAGCTCATCGCAGTATCCGGATAGGGTTTCTTCCACCGCCTTCAGGACCAGGAATCGTCCTATCCGGGGCCGAGTTTTCGGTTTCCCGAAGGTCTTGGGTTGCGGAATCGGAAGCCTCTTGTGAACACGGCTCTTTTGCGTTGACATCAAACCACGATTTCGGCTATCTTTCCCAGCTATGCTGACGATCCCCTTGGTTCGCCTGGAGCGAGAGGGCAGCCTGGAAATCCAGGCGGAGATCCCGTCGGACGATCCGAGCTGGGAGGGGACCGGACTTCGGTTCTCGACCCCTTTGTCTGTTCTTGGGTGGGCCCAATCGGTAGTCAGCGGTGAGGTCGTCGTCCGGGTTCGGATCAAGGCGGAGTTGAGCCAGGAATGCCTTAGATGTTTGAAGCCGATGGAGGTTTCGATGGATGAAGACTTCGACATCGTCTTCTCCCCGGTGGATGAGACAGGCGACCCAGTTGATGAAACGACCAGGGTCCTCTCGGACACTGCGCTGGATTTAGACCTGGCCGAAGCGGTTCGGGAAGAGGTGGTGTTGTCCCAATCGCTGTTGGAGCTTTGTGAACCGAACTGCAAGGGGCTTTGTCCCCAATGCGGAATCAACCTGAATGAAAAGCGCTGCGATTGCTCGAACATGGAGTCGGATCCCCGTTGGGATTCCCTCCGGGCGCTGAAAGAAGAGCGAGAATAGAGAATGGCTGTTCCCAAGAGAAGGACTTCCAAGCAGCGGAAGCGGAAGCGCAGGACCCACATCAAGGCACAGGATGTGTCGGCTCAGGCCTGCTCCCGTTGTGGGGACCCGAAGCTGCCTCACCGGGTGTGCCCCACCTGCGGGTTCTACCGGGATGAGTCGGTTATCGAGGTTGACCTAGACTGATCGGGGCTGATCTTTGCGCATCGCACTGGATGCAATGGGGACCGATTCGGCCCCATTCAATGAGGTTGAGGGGGCTGTTCTTGCCCTGCGACGCTTCGACCGGGATTGCCAAATCCTCCTTGTGGGGGATGAGGGCCCTATAAACGAAGCTTTGGCCCAACACTCGGAATACCCTCGGGATCGCATTTCGGTTGTTCACGCACCGGAGCGCATCATTACCGGGGAAGCGCCGGCGGCGGCGGTTCGGCGTAAGCCGAACTCCTCCATTGTGGTGGGGATGAAGCTTCAGCCAGAAGGGCAGGCCGATGCTTTTGTCAGCGCCGGGTCCACCGGCGCCGTCATGGCCTCGTCCATGCTTTTCCTCCGGCCGCTGACCGGGGTTGATCGTCCGGCCATCGGAACGGTGCTTCCCACTTCCGGCCAGCCCACGCTTCTCCTCGATGCTGGAGCAAATGTTGATTGCAAACCGCAGCATCTTCTCCAGTTCGCTCATCTTGGGCACATCTATGCCCAAGATCTTCTGGGAGTGGACCGGCCCCGGGTCGGCCTCCTGAACATCGGCGAAGAGCCTGAGAAGGGTAACGAGCTGGCGGTTGAATCCCATAAGCTCTTGCGGGACAGTGACCTGAACTTTGTTGGGAACATCGAAAGTCGGCAGATCATCCAAGCTGGCTGCGATGTTCTCGTCTGCGACGGATTCAACGGGAATCTGATTCTGAAGTTTTACGAGTCGGTCGCAGAGTTCATCATCGGGTACTTGAAGAAGGAACTGAAGGCCCGCGTTTCGGAAGAGCTGGATCTAAATGAACTCTTCCGATTCCTGGACTACGAGGAAGAGGGCGGAGCCCCCCTTCTTGGTGTGAACGGCGTTTCCATTATCATGCATGGGTCCTCCCGGCCGAAGGCTATCTCGAATGCTCTCGAGGTGGCGGCCAGGGCTGTGGAATCCTCCATGGTCGCACACATGGCCGGGGAGTTGGCCAAAGGAACCAAGAACCAGGGAGTGTAATGGTAAGCCGCCCGAAACCCTTTGTAGAGATCGTCGGAACCGGCCGATATCTTCCGGAACGTGTCCTCACCAATGAGGACATGGAAGAAATCGTCGAAACGTCCGATGAGTGGATTCGGGAACGAACCGGGATTCGGGCTCGGCGAATTGCCGCTGAGGGTGAGGGTGCCGCTGACATGGCGGCCCACGCGGCCCGAGCTGCCATGGCTGAAGCCGGGGTTAAGCCCGGAGAGGTCGATCTCCTCATCCTGTCCACGGCAACCCCGGACCGTTGGCTTCCCTCTACCGCCTGCGACCTGCAAGCTCTCCTGGGTACCGGAAACGCGGTAGCCTTCGACGTGGTTGCGGCCTGCACGGGGTGGCTCTATGCGCTATCGATGGCAGAGGGTTACCTAGCCGCCGGTAGGGGGGAAATCGCCCTGGTCGTTGCGACGGAGCGAATGAGCTCCATTATCGACTGGACCGACCGCACCACCTGCGTCCTTTTCGGGGACGGAGCAGGAGCGGCTGTTGTCCGGAGGGCAAAGGGAGATTCGGGAATCCTTTCCGTCCACAACAAGTCCGACGGGAGGCTGGGAAACCTGCTGTACCGACCCGCCGGAGGTTCGGCCATCCCTCTCACCCCGGAGCTCCTGGAAAGTGGAGATCATCTCCTTCGGATGTCGGGGAGAGAGGTCTTCAAGAACGCCGTGAGGTCCATGGCCGATTCGGCCGATACGGCCCTCCGGAAAGCCGGGTTCACCGGTGAGGACATTGACCTTCTGATTCCCCACCAGGCCAACATGCGCATTGTCAGCGCTACGGCGAAGTATGCCGGGATGCCCATGGAGAAGGTCTATGTCAATGTTGACCGGTATGGGAATATGAGCTCCGCTTCAATCCCCGTGGCTTTGGATGAAGCCAGGGAAGAGGGATTGATCGGGCCCGGATCCATCATTCTTCTAGCGGCTTTTGGAGCCGGCTTCACCTGGTCTGGAATGACCATTCGTCTCTGACCTAGACTCACGCAATTCATGTCCATCGCTCTATTATTCCCTGGACAGGGGTCCCAGGTTGTGGGTATGGGCCGGGAGCTCTCTCTGGCCTTCCCCCAGGCGAAACGGGTGTTCGAGGAGGCCGATGACGTCCTTGATATGCACCTTTCCCAGCTAGCCTGGGAAGGGCCAGAGGACGAGTTGGTTCTCACCAAGAACGCTCAACCGGCCCTCCTGGTCCATTCGGTCGCGGCACACCGGGTCCTGTCCACCGAGGTAGGCCCCGTCAACTTTGCTGCGGGCCACTCCCTTGGTGAGTTCTCTGCCCATGTGGTCGCAGGCACCCTTTCTTTTTCCGACGCTCTGGAAGCGGTACGGATCAGAGGGGAGCTCATGTTTGCCGCAGGGCTCGACCGCCCCGGTACCATGGCCGCAGTCCTCGGACTGGATGACGCGGCGGTTGAGGAGGTCTGTGATAGGCTGAGGTCGGACGGCAGAATCTGTGTGCCGGCCAACTTCAACAGCAAAGGGCAGGTTGTTATTTCCGGTGAGGTGGAAGGTGTCCAGGAGGCCATGGGCCTCCTCAAGGAAGCTGGAGCGAAGAGGACCATGCCCCTCCCAGTCTCCGGGGCCTTCCATTCCCCTCTTATGGCTCCGGCCAAAGAGGGATTGCGGGAGAAGCTAGATAAAATCAAGTTCTCGGATCCTGAGTACCCGGTGGTGTCCAATGTGACCGCTGAACCGGTGACGGATGGGTCCCAGGCGAGGGAGCTTCTGGTCGAACAGCTCACCTCCCCGGTCCGGTGGCGGGCTTCGGTCGAGAATATGGTGAAGTTTGGAGTGGAGAGGTTCCTGGAGCTCGGTACGGGAAAGGTCCTCTGTGGGTTGAACAAGCGGAATGCCAGAGGTATTCCCTGTTCATCCCTGGGAACTCCTTCAGATTTTGATATCTTGTTATCCTGATCTATTGTTGGAGGTTTCGGGCATGAAGGAACTCGAAGGCCAGGTGGCCGTTGTGACAGGGGGAGGCCGAGGGATCGGCCTGGCCATAGCTGAGTCTCTTGCGGAAGCCGGCGCAACGGTGGCTGTGGTGGATGTGGATGAAGGGGAGGCCCAAAACGCTGCCGGCACACTCCCGGGTGATGGCCACAAAGGCTACCATGGGGATGTGACCCAGGGAGAAAGCCTGGGAGAGCTGTTCAAGGGAATCGAAGGGGATATTGGTCCGATTTCGATCCTGGTGAACAATGCGGGGATCACGAGGGACAACCTTCTTATTCGGATGTCCGAGGATGAATGGGATCAGGTCCTGCTTGTGAACCTCAAGGGGGCGTTCAACGCCACAAAGGCCGTAGCCAGAGGCATGATGAAGCGCCGGACCGGTGCTATTGTCAACATCGCTTCGGTCATCGGCCTCATGGGGAACGCCGGACAAGCGAATTATGCCGCCTCCAAGGCCGGACTGATGGGTTTCACCAAGAGTATCGCCCGGGAATTTGCTTCCCGAGGGATCCGGTGCAACGCTATCGCTCCGGGCTTTATTCAGACGGCTATGACGGAAAAGCTCAATCCGGAGGTAGTGGACGCACTCAAGGCCCAGATTCCGATGGGAACTCTCGGGGATCCGGAGGACGTCGCCCGTGTGGTACGCTTTCTTGCGGGTCCTGGTGCCGCGTACATTACGGGGCAGGTTATCGCAGTAGACGGCGGGATGGTAATGAACTGACCCGCTTGATGAAATCGAGCAATCAACGAAGCATCTGGATTCATTTTCCAGACTACAATCCAAAGGGGGAGAATCATGGCGGATAGTGCAGAAGCCAAAGTAAAAGAGATCATCATCAACGAGTTGGGTGTGGATCCCGAGAAGGTCACCCACGAAGCTTCCTTCGTAGAAGATCTCGGAGCGGACTCTCTGGACACCGTCGAACTGGTCATGGCCTTCGAGGAAGAGTTCGGCGTGGACATTCCTGACGAAGACGCAGAGCAGATGAGGACTGTTGGCGATGCCATCACCTACCTCAAAGCCCAGATGGAAGAGGAGTAGTCCAGCTCTTTCGGCCATCCTACCGAAAAAGTGGGAAGTATGACGACTGGGAATAACCGAAGAGAACACCGGGTGGTAATCACCGGTGCAGGGGCCCTCACGCCCGTGGGCAACACCGTAGAGGCCACGTGGAATGCCCTGCTCTCCGGCACCAGTGGTGCTGGGGCCATCACCCGGTTCGAAATCACAGATGAGTACGCCACTCGGATAGCGTGTGAAGTGAAAGGGTTCGATCCGTCCGAGTTCATGGCGAACAAAGAAGTGCGGCGGAGCGACCGGTTTGTTCATTTCGCCGTTGCCGTGGCCGAGGAGGCCATGGAATCCTCCGGGCTGAACGTTCCCGAAGTAAGGGAAGGCCTGGCGCCGGATCGCTTCGGAGTGATCTTCGGAAGTGGCATCGGGGGGATGCACACCTTTGAAGACCAGGCTCGGGTAATTTTGACCAAAGGGCCGAAGCGGGTGAGCCCCTTCTTCGTGCCCATGTTCATTCCGGACATGGCCTCTGGAATCGTGTCTATTCGACATGGAGCGAAGGGGCCGAACTACGCTACAGTCTCGGCCTGCGCCTCCAGCGGTCATGCTCTTGGGGATGCCCTCCGGATCCTCCAACGGGGGGATGCGGATGTCATGCTGACCGGAGGGACCGAAGCAGCGGTCACTCCGCTTTGTATCGCCGGCTTTTCGTCGATGAAGGCCATGTCCACCCGGAACGACGATCCCACCGCCGCAAGCCGGCCCTTCGATGCCGGTCGCGATGGATTTGTGATCGGAGAGGGCGCCGGAGCTGTTGTCCTGGAGACGCTCGAGCATGCCCAGGCCAGGGGAGCGACCATTCTGGCGGAACTCGTTGGCTACGGAGCGTCAGCGGACGCCTATCACATGACGGCGCCTGAGCCCGGGGGAGCGGGGGCCCAGATCGCCATGAGGACCGCCCTGGCTGATGCAGGGGTTGGGCCTGGCGAGGTTGACTATATCAATGCCCACGGGACTTCCACTCCGCATAACGATGCCATGGAGACCACAGCCATCAAGGCGGTTTTCGGAGACCACGCGAAGAATCTGATCGTAGGCTCCACAAAGTCCATGGTAGGCCATCTCCTCGGAGCGGCGGGAGCTACGGAGGCCCTTTTCTGTAGCCTGGCGACCCGTGATGGGAAGATTCCCCCCACGATCAACTACACCGACCCGGATCCCGTTTGCGACCTGGACTATGGCGGAAATCAGGTGGTGGAAAGGCCGGTCTCCCTGGCCATCAGCAATTCGTTTGGATTCGGGGGGCACAACGTCACGGTGGTCATCCGCCGGTGGGATGGCTAACCGGGTATCCTGACCCACAGGGCCGGGTATTGTGGTTTCTTTTGAGTAGAGAGGGGGCTGGCGTCCAGGTCAGGCCCCCTTTCTTTTCGGTGATCAGGGGGGCCCGGCCGGCCCCTCCGCCCGGTTTCAGACCCAGGAGAACACCTCCATGCGTGTTGGCATAGGGTACGACTCACACCGCTTCGACCCCTCCCGACCCCTGGTTTTGGGGGGGATGGAGATCCCTGACTCGCCCGGACTCGCGGGCCATTCCGATGGTGACGCGGTGGCCCACGCCCTGATCGATGCCCTTCTCGGAGCCGTCTCCGCCGGAAATGTGGGGAGCCACTTCCCTCCCAGTGACAATACCTGGAGAGGGGCCGATTCCATGGTTCTTCTGGAAAAAGCCGTTTCGATCCTCCGGGAAGCGGGCTTTGAACCTTCCAACGTGGACGTGGTAGTCATTACCGAGGCGCCCAAAATCGGGCCTCACTCCCAGGACATGGTTCGGAGGCTGGCGGGTGTGTTGGGAATCCCTGCCGGTTCTGTTTCCGTAAAGGGGAAGAGCAACGAGGGGATGGGCTGGATCGGGGCCGGGGAAGGGCTGGCTGTCCAAGCGGTGGCCCTTGTGACCAAAAGGTAAACGGAAGTGTTTTGAACGCCATCCTATCTTTCCTTTCCGCCCAGGGGCCCTTCCTCCTCTACAGTATCCTCGGGTTGGGTTCGGCGGTGGAAAACTTCTTTCCGCCCGTTCCGGCGGACACCTTTGTTGTCCTTGGAGCATTTTTGGCGGCGGGGGGGGTGGCCGATGCCTGGGCTGTCTTCTTTGTCACCTGGGGAGCCAACACTGGAGCCGCACTTCTGGTGTACTGGACCGGGTACCGGTTTGGCCACTCGTTCTTTGAGGTCGGTTTCGGCCGGCATGTCCTCAATACCCACCAGCTTCGCAGGCTGGAGAGGTTCTATATTCGGTGGGGACTCCCTGCCATCTTTTTCGCCAGATTTCTCCCGGGCCTCCGGGCCATGGTCCCGGTTTTCGCCGGGGTCACGCGCCAGCCCGCCAGACTCGTGGTTGCTCCGATCCTGGTGGCATCAGGCATCTGGTATGGGGCCCTGGTGTGGTTGGGGGCGACGGCCGGAAGAAACCTCCCGGCCGTCATGGAGTGGCTGGCCGATGCCAACCGGGCATTTCTTCTTTTTGCCCTGCCCCTCGGTGCCGGCATCCTGATCTGGTGGCTTCGTACCCGGTCGGGCCCTGGGTCCGACACCGGCCTTGATTCCGATCCCCCCTCCGGATCCGACCCGGAGATCGGGGAATGAGCCAGAATCCGGCGTTCCGGTTGGAGCCATTCATGGACTACCTCTCTTTCGAGAGGGGGCTCTCCGACCGGACTCTTTCAGCCTATACCAGGGATGTGGAGAAGCTTCTCGAGTTTTTGGGGGCCCGGGGTTTGGCGGATCCGGAGAACATCTCCCATCAGGACTTGAGGGATTTTGTCTTTCAACTGAAAGACGGAGGCTTGGCTCCCAGCTCGATTCGGCGAACGCTCTCTTCCATCCGGGGCTATTTCGCATTTCTCCTGGAGGAAGGGGTCCTGGCTGTTGATCCCAGTGATCGCCTGGAAAGCCCGAAGGCCGGGCGGAAGCTGCCGGATGTCCTTTCCATCGAAGAGGTGCAGAGGATCCTGGAGGCACCGGATGAGGCTCATCCCATGTTCTGGCGGGATAAGAGCATCCTGGAGGTTCTCTACGCCACCGGAATGCGGGTCTCTGAGGTGGTGGACCTGAAAACAAGCCACCTCGACCTGGAAGAGGGGCTCTGCACCGTCTTCGGAAAGGGATCGAAGGAACGCCTGGTCCCCCTGGGGGTGCCGGCTCGGAGGAGCCTGGATCGATACCTGAGGGGGACCCGGACCCAGTTGGACTCGGGGGCAGGGGAGGGGAGGGTCTTCCTCAATCAGCGTGGGCGGCCGTTGACCCGGGCCACTCTCTGGTCACTGGTGAAGAAGTATGCCGGGCAAGCCGGTGTGGAGAAGAACGTTTCCCCCCACACCTTCCGTCACAGTTTCGCCACTCATCTCCTGGAGGGAGGGGCTGATCTGGCTGCGGTTCAGGAACTGCTCGGCCACGCTGACATCTCAACGACCCAGATCTACACCCACGTGGACCGAGAGTACCTGCGGGAGGTCCATCGGACCTTCCACCCCAGAGGTTAGGAGCCCGTCGTCAGGCCAGGCCGTGTCCCTTCATCTCCCGGAAGGCTTCCAGGGCGCGGACGGGTGGCGGGTTCCCGTCGAGCCGGAGGCCTCTGCCCGGTCGACCTTGGATGCTTCCGATTCGACCCTTGCGAAAAGGTCCGCTTGAGAGGAGGAGTTTTCCAGGAATTCCAGGGCGGCGGATAGCACTCGATCCCGTTCAGCCTGGTATTCGAGAGCGTGGTCGTAGTGCTGGATCCGCTGGGCGAAGGCCATCCTCAACCTCCAATCCAGGTAGTCTCGCACCTCCGGGTCCGTAACCAATTCCTCGGGAAGGCCCTCATCAGCCAGGACTTCCAACAAGGGTTCGACGGCGTCGGCCGCCAACTCCTGAGGACCCGTCCCATCAAGGGCCTTCTTCGCATGGGCAAAGGCCTGTTCCGTCACCCGGAGGTTGAGGGGGATCTGGGCCCGAATCGACTCGATCTGGAGGTTCTGCTCGGCGGTGGTAAGGGTGTCGTCCTCGATGACCAGGTCCGGGAAGACGCCACCGTCAGCCCGGAGAGTTCTGCCGGCGGGGGTCACAACCGTCGGAAATGAGTCGGTGGGCTCGGCTACGGGCCGCCCTTCCCGATCCCTGGGTATGTGAAGGGACCTCCCCAGTGGAGTCATCCAATTCCCGGTGGTGATTCTGATGGCCCGATCCCCAGGCAGTGGAAGAACCGTCTGGACGACGCCCTTCCCGAACGTCCGCTCTCCCAGAACCACAGCCCGGTCATGGTCCTGAAGGGCTCCGGCGATGATCTCTGCCGCCGAAGCAGAAAACCGATCCACAAGCACAACCAGGCTTTTCTCGGGAATTCGGGCCGGAACCCTGGCGTTCCATGACTCTTCCACCGTTTTGTTCGGCTGCCCCGGGCTTCGACTTACCGTGCTGGCGAGAGCCTTACCACGATCCAGGAAGAGGTCGGCCATGGAAAGTGACTCTCCCAGATAGCCACCGGGATTCCGCCGGAGGTCCAGGATGATGCCCTTGGCGTCAGAAAGGACAGTAAAGGCCGAATCGACCTCATTGGCTGAACCCCGGGCAATCTGGTCTACCAGGATGTACCCGAGGGAATCGTGGACCATGGAGGCAGTAACCGCAGACACGTGGACCTGAGCCCGGGGAATCGGAAAGGGGAGGGGTTCGGTAAGACTCTCCCGTTCCACCTTGATATTCACCACAGAGCCGATGGGGCCTCTGATGGAGTCCCGCGCCATATCCACGGTCCATTCCCTGGCATCTACCCCCTCGACCTCAACGATCCGGTCACCTACGATCAGGCCGGCATCGTCCGCCGGTGTCTGTCGGAATACAGCCGTAACGGTGACCCGTTCGTTCAGCTGGGTGATCTGGACTCCGATTCCCGCGTAGTCGCCCGTGTTGCCTTCTTCGAACGCTCCGAGCTCCTCCGGCGTAAAGACCGTCGCATAAGGATCGTTCAACCCCTCGATAAGCCCTGCCAGAGCATTTTCCCAAAGGGTGGAATCGTTGAACGTCTTCTGGTGGTAGCTCAGAATATTCTGAAAAGCGCCAAGGAAGATCTGGCTTTCATTCCCTGCATCTGCTTGGCTCGTGGTGTCGGGGACCTGGCCACCCGCCGCCCCGACCGAGAAGGCCAGGAGGAAGAGGGCTGGGAGTAGGCGTCGGAACATGGTCTTTCCGGTTTAATAGGGCTCTGGTTTATTCGACCCATAAACTAACACCGTTCCTCCACGCAGCGTTCCCTTCGCCCTGTCGCCTCTTCCCCTCTGGCCCTGCGTGAGGACCGCTGATTCCTTAGCTTTCTGGTTGGAAGAGTGGGGACGCCCCCCGCTGAGATCCCAAGGGACACAAAGACCGATGCAAGACACTGGGAAGGGCCCTACCCCCCCCCTGAGGTTGGGACTGGTTCAGTTCAAACCCAGGAAGGCCGATGTGGCCGGAAACCTGGAGATGATTCGGGAGCGATGGATTCCTGAAGCGGCTGATACTGACATTCTGGTATTCCCTGAGACCGCTCTGACAGGGTATTTCCTGGAAGGTGGGGTGGTGGATGTGGCTCAATCGGCTGAGGAGGTGGCCCGAGGATTGGGTGTTCCGGGAAAGAACGCCCCCAACGTGATTCTGGGTTTTTACGAAAAATGGCGGAGAGGGATTTACAACAGTGTCGCCTGCTTCGAGCCCGGGGAGGACGGCTACCATCCGATTCACGTCCACCGGAAGCTGTTTCTTCCGACGTATGGTGTGTTCGAAGAGGCCCGATTCGCCGACCCGGGGAGGGAAGTCCTTGCCTTCAACACACGATTCGGGCGGGTAGGCCTCCTGGTTTGCGAGGAAATGTGGCACTCCCTCCCGCCGACTATCCTTGCCCTCGACGGTGCGGAGCTGATCGTCGTAGTAAGTGCCTCCCCGGCCCGGGATTTCCCGAAGGGGCTGGGGCGCTCGGAAAACCTCGCTCGATGGGATGCCCTGGCCCAGGGCTCGGCCATGGAGCACGGGGTATTTGTGGCGGTCTGCCAGCTGGTGGGTTCCGAGGGAGGAAAGGTCTTCCTTGGCGGCTCCCTGGTGGCGGCTCCGGATGGTACGACCCTGGCAAAGGGTGGGTTGATGGAGGAGGAGTTGATCACCGTGGCCCTGGATGGGCACTCCATCGACCGGGCCCGCTTCGACGCTCCCCTCCTTGCCGATCTTCGACAGATGCTTCCCCATTTGGAGCGGTCTTTGGACCGGGCGGGCACCAGGGGCCTGATTGATGAGGGGGAGGCCGACGGGGAGGGCGATTCCGAGGAACAGGAACAGGACTCTGAAAGGCCTCTGGGTGGTGCTGGGCCGTACGGACCCACCGTAGAATCGCCCCGGCCTGGGGACCCGGTCCCTGGCATGGATATGAGGCTTGTCAGGAAGATCCTGGTCGAGTTTATCCGGGAGGAAGTGGTCCGGCGGAGAGGGTTCGAAGGTGTTGTCCTGGGGGTTTCCGGAGGTGTGGATTCGGCAGTCGCCCTCTACCTGGCCGTGGAGGCCTTGGGCCCCGAGAACGTGACCGGGTTCCGTATGCCGTATGCGACGTCCAGCCCAGAGAGCCTGGAGCACGCGGAACTGGTCCTATCGGCTACCGGGGCTGCGACCCGAACAATTGATATTACCCCCTCGGTGGATGCCTACGTTCAGGGGGTGGAACCCGACCTTTCCGATCTCAGGCGAGGGAATCTGGCAGCCAGGGTCCGAGGGGTCACCCTGTTCGACCAGAGTGCCAAGCTCGGCAGATTGCCCCTGGGCACCGGGAACAAGAGTGAGCGGCTACTGGGTTACTTCACCTGGCATGCCGATGACTCTCCCCCCATCAACCCCCTGGGTGACCTTTTCAAAACCCAGGTGTGGGAGTTGGCCCGCCAGCTGGGTGTGCCGGACGTCATCATCGACAAACCCGCCTCGGCAGATCTGATCCGGGGCATTCATGACGAGGATGAGCTGGGTGTGTCCTACCCTGAGGCGGATCCCATCCTTTTCTGGCTGCTTTCCGGCTATCGGCCTGAAGAGCTGCTGGCCTTGGGGTTCAAGAAGGGGGCAGTGGAAGCGGTGTGGGGTCGATTCAACGGGACCCACTGGAAACGTGAGCTTCCCACCGTCGCGGTCCTATCCGGGACCGCAATCGGGGAGTTCTTTCTGAGGCCCGTGGACTACTGACCTCTCTGCCTCAGATTCCCCAGGAAGTAGGAAACGAAGAAGAGGGCCGCGCTGAACAGCACCACCGAAGCACCGGATGGGAGAGTCCAGAGGTAGGAGAGCCATAGGCCCGCCCCCACTGAAAGAAGGGCCGAACCCACCGCGAGGACCACCATTCCCCGTACCGACCTGGCAAGGGCCTGTCCTGTTGCCGCGGGAATGACCAGGAAAGCCGAGACCAGGACGATCCCCACCAGTTTCATGGCGGCTACGATGGTGATGGCCATGATGCTGAGGAGGAGATAGTTCAGGAGCCCCGTGGGGAGCCCAGCTGCTTTTGCCGCCTCCTCATCTGCACCAAGGAAGAGGAATTCCTTGAAGAGAAGAGTCAGAACACCCAGGCTCAGGCCCGAGAGGATCAGGAGTCCCCACAGGTCTGCCGTTCCCACCGAAAGAATGTTTCCGAAAAGATAGCCCAGGAGGTCCTGCCTGTAGACCTGGGGGTTCAGGCTGATCAAAGCCACCCCGAGAGCCATGGCAGTCGGGAAGAACACGCCAATGGCGGTGTCCTCCGAGACCTCCCCCTTCCGAGTGATCCATCCGATCACCCAAGCAACGGCTACGGAGAAGACGGCAGCAGAAGCGAGGGGCGGAAAGCCCAGGACCAGGCCGATAGCGACCCCTCCAAGGGCGGCGTGGGAAATGCCCACCCCGATGAAGGCCATCCTTCTGAGGACCACGAACACGCCCAGGACAGCGCAGGTGGCTCCAAGTAGGAACCCCGTCAGCAGAGCCCGTTGAATAAAGCCATAGGAGAGGAACTCCATCATTGTCCTCTCTCCTCCGCCTGGCCGGACGCAGCCGTATCCGGAGTCTCTACGGGTTGGGGCTCCCGGTGCACATGGGGCGGCGGGAAGTGGTAAACGTCCTTGAGGGCCTGGCTCTTCAGGACCTCCTGAGGTGGGCCCGAGGCTTTGATCGTGTGGTCCAGCAGGATCAGCGCCTGAGCGTGTTGGGCTACGTCCTCCACATCGTGAGAGGCACTGAAAACCGTAAGGCCCCGAGCCCTCTGGAGGTCACACACCTGGCCGTAGAAGCTGGCCCTGGCGGCGGGATCCAACCCGGAGGTAGGCTCGTCGAGGATCAGGAGACAGGGTTCGCCGACAAGAGCCCGGGCGATCAAAACCCGTTGTTTCTGTCCCCCTGAAAGGTCTTCGAACCGGCGCGGGAGATGGGGGGCCATCCCGACCTGATCCAGGGCCTCCGCAGCCCTGATACGGTCGTCCCTCTTGGGCCGGCTAATTGGACCCAGGCTTCCGTACCGGCCCATGAGAACCACATCCTCGACGGACAGGGGAAACCCCTTTGGGAGGTCCATTCCCTGGGGCACATAGCCGACTGTCTGCCCTCGTTTCCCAGGCGTGGAACCAAAAAGGGAGACAGAGCCCTTATCGGGCCTGAGTATCCCCAGAATCATCCTGAGAATCGTGGATTTCCCTGCGCCATTCGGGCCGATCAAAGCTGAGAAGGATCCCGCCGGTACCTGAAGTGACACCCCCTCCAGAACCGGAGTGGCGCCGTAGGAGAACCAGACGTCCTCCAGTTGGAGAATGTCACCCTCACAGCGGGGGCAGGTCATTTACCGGAAGCTCCCAATCCGTCCACCAGCTGCCGGGTATTGAAGCGTAGGAGGGCCATATATCCGTTTCGTCCTTCAATAGTGGCTCCACCCAGTGGATCCAATAGTTGAACGGGAAGAGACAGCTCAGTCGCCAGGGCTCGGGCCGCAACTTCACCAAGTTGGGGCTCGATGAAAAGGCAACCTACGTTCTTTTCCTTTGCCACCCCAAGGAGATCAGCCAGCTCTCGGCTGGAAGGCTCATGACCCGGAGATGCGTGGACGACGCCGGCCTCCTCCAGTCCATACCGATTGGCAAAATAGGTCCAAGCCGCGTGGGTGGTTATGAATGCCCGATGTTTCAGGGGCGCCAAAGCCGCCCTGATCTCCTCGTCCAGTGAGGTAAGAGAGTCGGCTAGAAAACCCGCCCGCTGGTGAATCCCGTCGGCTGCCTGGGGGAAAGCCTGCTGCAAGGCCTCATCCAGCTTCGGAAGGAGCTCATCCCGGACCAGGACAGGGTCCAGCCAGATATGAGGATTTCCGGATGCGTGGGAGTGTCCATGGTCGTCGTCGTGTTCCTCATCCTGAATCAGGGCAATCCCGTCGGAGAGGCGGAGGATGGGAGCTTCTTCGTTGGCGAGCCGGACGGTCCATTCGTCCAAACCCCCGCCGACCAGAACAAACAGGGCGGAACTTCTCAGGTCGGCGAGTTGCCGGGGGGTGACGTCGAAGCTGGCAGGGGAGGCGCCCGGTGGGAGCACCACTTCAACCCGGGCTTCTTCACCGACCAACTGTTCCACCAGGTCCCCGATGGGGAAGATGGATGTGGCCACAATGGGGCCCGCCTGGGATTCCGGGTCATCGGCCTGGGCTCCGCACCCCAGGGTCAGGAGAAGGAGCGGTAGAATCGACCTCCAATGCGTCCTGTGCATCAATTCGTCCCCCTGGGGCCATCTTAGTCGGAGAAGCTCGAGCCCGAGCCCTAATGGACGTGTCAAATCCTCTGACAAGTCTAACCTGGAAGGCCTGCCTAGGGGAGCGGGAATCCGGTAAATCGCCCCAGTGGCGTTTGGTTTCAGGACTGTCCGGCAACCCGGCGACGGAGGTTCTCGAGAAGGGGGAGGGGGGTGAGTTCCCCGTCGATGATGGCTGCGAGTTCCTCCTCAGTCTTCCAGTGCGCCTCCAGCTCACTCAGCTCCAGCTCCAGAAGGCGCTGTTCGGTGGCCTCATTCGCTGCGATTTCCAGGGCGATTCCGCCTGTTTTCCCCAGATCACCCAATCGGCGACCCTCTTTCAGAAGGATCCGAGTGAGGTCTGTGGGTGAGCCGGCTTCCTGGATGAGGCGGGTGGCGCTGGTCACGGTCCGTTCAGAGGCCCCTTCGAAGTGATGGTAGGCCAGGACGCGCCGGAGGGTGTGTTCTGCCTCCCGGCCCTGGAGTTGAAGACCTCCCTCCCGGTGCTCCCGGCACCGGGGGCACCGGTAGGCCACGGCGGTGGGTTCCATCTCCCCCGTATGCCGTAAAATGAGATCCCCCCTTTTCCGATAAGTGACCCGACGAAACACATATCCGCACTGGGGGCACCTGTTCCGACCTCTCCATATGTCGCCACCGAACCGAAACCAACGAGCGGCGTCAGGGATGGTCCCGGGAAGCTTGTCCCAGAGGATCCAGGCCGCGATGAATCCCATCCCCCCCGTAGCCAGCCCTCCCCAGATGGCAGCCCCGGCCCCGACCGCCCCGGCGGCTGAAAGGGTTTTGAAGTTCTTTCGGCGTTTGGCCAGTTCGGAGCCATATCGCCACCAGGACTGCTCGGCGAGGTTCGCCCGGCCCACCCGGACGATTTCCAGTTGGCCTGCCCTGAGCAAGGCGATGTTGTCGGTTTGGGAGAGGAGTTGGGCCCGATCCCGGACGATTTTCTCCAACTCGTCCAGAGCCTCCCACCGCTCTTCGATGGGGGCAAGGCTCCAGCGTTTACATTCCTTGCAGATGGCCCACAGACGTCCTCTGGAGGGGTCGAAGGCTATCCTTCGCCCCTGGGGGAGGTACTCCAGGCTCTCATTGGCAGGGAAGGGGGTGTGGCAAACCAAGCATCGTTCGTACATGAAACCTCCTACACCCCTTACGGCCGAATGAATCCCTTCCTTCCGAGCGCAAGAGAAAGATAACGTCTCCCGGGCCGACCGGGCCTTGTGTGGGAGGGCCGTTGCTTCGATCCTTTTCCCATGATTCTTGTCCTGGACAACTACGATTCGTTTACCTGGAATCTGGTTCAGTTCCTCGGAGAATTGGGTGCTGAGATCAGGGTCGTACGGAATGATGAGGTCACCCTGGAGGAAATCGGGGACTTGGCCCCCGAGAAAATCCTCGTTTCCCCGGGGCCCTGTACGCCTCGTGAGGCAGGGATTTCGGTCGACCTGATTCGTAGCCTGGGTCCTTCGGTACCGGTTTTGGGGGTATGTCTGGGCCATCAGGCCATCGGGGAGGCCTTTGGTGGGCGGACGATTCGGGCCGGCCAGGTCATGCACGGAAAAACAGCTCCCGTGTTCCATTCGGGACAGGGTCTATTCGCCGATCTCCCCAACCCCCTGACCGTCGCCCGCTACCATTCTCTTGTCACCGATCCTTCCAGGCTCCCCAATGAGCTAGAAGTGGTTGCCTGGTCCGACCCGGAGGTTTTTGGGGAGGAAATCCAGGCGGTTCGACATGTTTCCTTCCCTATCTGGGGAGTCCAGTTTCACCCGGAATCCCTCTTTTCAAATGGCGGTCTCGCCCTATTAAGGAATTTCCTGGCTCTTTGAGCGGAAGCTATAATGGGCTTTTGGGCCTTTTCCTGCCCTTTTCCCCTTTTGAACGAACTGAAGACAACTCTTTTACGCAAATTCCTTGCCGGTTGCTGATGCCTTTTCTACCTTTAGTGGCGTGAAAATTGCATCGCAGGACCCGATTTCTGGCGCTGGATGGCGCCTGTGAGCCGCCGAGTTTTGGGCATCGTCCCAGCCCGGCTCGCCTCTACCCGCCTCCCCAACAAGCCCCTCTACCCCCTCCTCGGCCGCCCCCTCATCGAGTGGGTGTGGCGAAGAGTGGAAGGAATGAAGGTCTTGGATGAAGCCGTGGTTGCCACGGATGCGGAGGAAGTGGCAGAGGTTTGCCGTGCTATGGGGGCTCCGGTGGAGCTCACTTCCCCGGACCATCCCTCTGGGACGGACCGGGTCGCGGAGGTGGCGCGCCTCGAGAAGTACGCCAACTACTCCGTGATCGCCAACATTCAGGGGGATGAGCCCCTTTTGAAGGAAGCCCACCTGGCGGCGGCGATCGAGTTGGTAAGTGAGAGGGGTTGGGAAATCGGGACCTGTGCGACCCCGCTACTGGACATGGAGACGCGGAAGGACTCCTCCGTGGTGAAGGTGGTCCGGGCCCGGTCTGGGCGAGCTCTCTATTTCTCCAGGTCTCCCATCCCTTACAAGAGGGATGAGAAGCCTACCCCGGAGGAGCTGAGCCGGGAGCCATTCCTTCGTCACATCGGGATCTATGCCTACACCCCGGAGGCCCTGGAAAACTGGGTCGCCCAGGAACCCTCTGCCCTGGAGGAACTGGAGCGCCTGGAGCAGCTCCGGCCCCTGGGCTCGGGTGCCCGAATCGGGATAGCGGTGGTGGGGGCTGCGGACCCGGGCGTGGACACTCCAGCGGATGTAGTCAAGACAGAAGAGAGGCTTCTTGAGCTGAGTGCCTCTCGAGAACCCAAAGGGAATCGATGACGGAAGCTACGCGAGAACCAACCAAATACATCTTTGTAACCGGCGGAGTGGTGTCCGCACTGGGCAAGGGCATCTGTGCGGCCTCCCTGGCCCGCCTCCTGAAGCAACGAGGCCTTAGGGTCACCCTCCAGAAGTTCGATCCCTATATCAATGTGGACCCGGGCACCATGTCTCCCTTCCAGCACGGTGAGGTGTATGTCACCGACGACGGGGCGGAGACGGACCTGGATCTTGGCCACTATGAGCGTTTTCTGGATGCTTCCCTGAGCCAGGCCAACAACCTGACTTCGGGTCGGGTATACCAGAACGTCATCGACAAAGAGCGCCGGGGGGACTATCTGGGCTCTACCGTTCAGGTTATTCCCCATATCACCGACGAAATCAAGGAGAGCATCCGCCGTCTGGGCACCGATATGGACGTGGTTATCACGGAAATCGGTGGAACCGTCGGTGATATCGAGAGTCTCCCCTTTCTGGAGGCCATCCGACAGATCAGGCAGGACCTGGGGCGGGGGAACTCCCTGGTCATCCACCTGACCCTTGTGCCGTACATCGCTGCTGCAGGGGAGTTGAAGACCAAGCCCACCCAGCATTCCGTTCGGGAATTGATGCAAATCGGGATTCAGCCGGACATCCTGATATGCCGGACCGAGCATCCTTTGGACGAGAACATCCGGAAGAAAATCGCTCGGTTCACCAACGTCGAAGTGAGCGGGGTGATCCAAGCCCTCGATGTGGACACCATCTATGCCGTCCCCCTGGATCTGAAGCGACAGAAGCTGGACGAATTCGTGGTGGATCACCTGGGTCTACAGACCGATCCGCCGGATATGAGCGAGTGGCGGGGAATGGTGGAGAGGATCCGCTCACCTTCGGGAGGGCCGGTCCGAATCGCCGTCGTGGGCAAGTACACGGAGCTGGTGGATTCCTACAAATCGATTCAGCAGGCTCTGATCCACGGAGGAATCGCCAACGACGTTGGGGTCGAGATCGAATGGCTTTCCAGCGAGCGATATGAATCCGGCCATTCCGTCACGGAATTAGAGGAGTTCGATGGGGTTTTGATCCCGGGAGGCTTCGGCCAACGGGGTATTGAAGGGATGGTGGAAGCCATCCGCCTGGTCCGGGAGAAAGGTGTGCCCTTCTTCGGGATCTGCCTGGGCCTCCAGTGCGCCGTCATCGAGTTCGCCCGCAATGTGGCCGGAATGGAGTACTCCCATTCCTTCGAGTTCGACAAGGATTCGCCCTATCCCGTGATCTGCCTCATGGACTCCCAGCTCAAAGTCACCACCAAGGGCGGGACCATGCGCCTGGGTGCCTATCCGGCGAAGCTCCTGGAAGGCACGCGGGTCAGGGAGATATATGGGGAGGAAGAAATCAGCGAGCGGCACCGGCATCGCTACGAACTCAACAACGATTTCCGCGCCCCCTTCGAGGAGAAGGGTTTGATCTGCAGCGGTCTTTCGCCGGATTCCCAGTTGGTGGAAATGATCGAACTCCCTGAGCACCCGTGGTTTGTGGGCTGTCAGTTCCACCCGGAACTGAAGAGTCGACCGACCAGGCCCCATCCCCTTTTCGCCTCCTTTGTTGAAGCAGCGGCGAAACGGGGTGGTCACCTCAACGCCGAACCGACCTCGGCATCCGTGGCAGCATCGGCGGACAGCTGAGCCCGGATCAGGCCGGAGGACACATGTTCGAGAGATTCACGTTGATTGCCGGGCCCTGCGTCCTCGAGGACGACGGCCTTAACCTGGAAATCGGCCAGGCGCTGGCTGAAATAGCCCAGCGGCTGGATTTACCGATCATCTTCAAGGCTTCCTATGACAAGGCCAACCGGTCCAAAGCCGATTCCCCCCGGGGACCGGGCCTGGAGGTGGGTCTGGGGCGTCTGGCCCGGGTAAAGGAGGAGACCGGACTTCCCATCATCACTGACATCCACGAACCCTCTCATGCCCAGAAGGCTGCTGAGGTGGTGGATGTGATCCAGATCCCGGCCTTCCTCTGCCGTCAGACCGACCTCCTGGTTGCCGCCGGCGAGACGGGGAAGGTCGTGAGCATCAAGAAGGGGCAGTGGATGGCCCCGGAGGACATGGCCCATGCCGTAGAAAAGACACGGAGGGCCGGATCCCCGGAAGTTGTTGTTACGGAACGAGGTACGTTCTTTGGTTACGGCAACCTCGTCGTGGATATGAGGTCTTTTGCACGAATCCGGGCAGCGACTGGGGTCCGGGTGGTCTTTGATGGGACCCACTCCGTTCAGAGGCCAGGCCAGGCCGCCGGTTCCAGCGGCGGAGATCCGGAGCACATCCCATCGCTGGTTCTGGCCGCGGTTGCGGCGGGGTGCGACGGGATTTTCCTGGAAACCCACCCTCACCCGGCTTCCGCCCCCTCTGATAGCACGAATATGCTGCCGCTTCCGGAGCTTCAAACTCTTCTGGAACGGATTGTGGCGGTCCGAAACGTCGTGGGTCGGGAAGAGAGGACCTCATGAACCTGGATCAGGCCGAATCGACGGGGCCTTTTAACAACTTCCTCCCCAGGGAAATAGCTGAAAAAATCCGCTTGGTGGTGCTGGATGTGGACGGGGTCCTCACGGATAGCGGCGTGTATATTGGCGCCCTCCCGGATGGGGAGCCGTTCGAGATGAAACGCTTCGATATCCAGGATGGTCTGGGGATTCGATTCCTCCAGTGGGGGGGGATCGAGGTCGCGATTGTCTCAGGCAGGGTGTCTGAGGCCACGGCCATCAGGGCCCGGGAGCTGGATATCACCGAATGCCACCAGGACGGAGGGGCCCAGAAGATTCGGGCCATTCAGGGCATCCTGGACCGGTTGGGACTGGATTGGGACCAGGTGGCCATGCTTGCGGACGATCTCCCGGACCTAGCCGTTCTGAGAAAGGTCGGCGTACCGGCGGTGGTGGCGAATGCTACCCCCGAGGCTCGGGAGGCTGCGGTCTGGCAGGGGCACCGGGAAGGGGGCCATGGTGCGGTTCGGGAGTTTTGTGAAGCCATTTTGCATGGCCGGGGAGATTGGAGCCTTCTAGTAGAAGGTTATGTGACGGCCCGAAGTGGCAATGAGGAAGAGGTTTAGGCGATCATGAAACCACAGGATGCAGACGGTCTCCTCCGGGAAGCTCGGCGGGTCCTGAGGGCCGAGAGTCGGGCGATCGATGGACTCACGGAGCGCATCGGCGAAAACTTCGTGAAGGCGGTGGAGGTCCTCTCCAGTGCCCGGGGACGGGTGATCGTCTCGGGGATCGGGAAGAGCGGGATCATTGGTCGGAAGATCGCAGCGACCCTTACCTCTACCGGGACCCCCGCCACCTTCCTCCACCCTGTGGAAGGGCTCCACGGGGACCTGGGCCTGGTGGGAAGGGAGGACGTGGCGGTTCTGATCTCGAAAAGCGGAGATACCTCGGAATTAGCCGGCCTCATCGACTATCTGATACGGCTCGGGGTGCCCATAGTCGCCCTGACCGGGCACACTGAGTCATCCCTCGCGAAAGCTTCGACCGTGGCCCTCGACTGCTCTGTTGAGGAGGAAGCCTGTCCGTTTGACCTGGCTCCCACCACGTCCACCACCGCAACCATGGCCATGGGGGATGCACTGGCCGTCGTGCTCCTGGAGAAAAAGGGGTTCCGGGCCGAGGATTTCGCCCGCCTCCACCCTGGAGGGGCCCTGGGCCGGAAACTGACGCTCCGAGTGGAGGAGGTCATGGTTCGTGAGGACTATCCATCCCTTGGAGAGCATGCCCTGATTCGTGACTGCATCGTGCCTCTCGCCAAGATGCGGGGTACTGTACCCATCGTCGATGAGGAGGGCCGGGTGGTGGGTGTAGTGACCTCCGGTGACCTGACGCGGCTGATGGAAAGGGACAAAGACTTCCTGGATGTTCCTGTTCGGAAAGTGATGACCCAGGACCCGAAGACGGTGGTGTCCGGCGCATTGGCCTCTTCCGCCGTTCATCTCATGGAAAAGCATAGCATCATGGCGTTGCCGGTGGTGGATGAGGGCAATCGTCTGGAGGGCATTGTTCACCTCCACGATCTGATGAGGTCAGGAGCCCTATAGTGAAATATCCAATGCATTTGCGTGGTAAGGGAAGGAACCTCTACGGCCGTTCCAACGGCTTCCTGGCAGTCCTGTTGTTGGCTGCCGCATCGTTCGGATGCACAGAGGAGAACACGGCACCGATCGCATCTCCCCCCCTCCTGGAAACGGGGGCGGATCTGGTTATCAACGGCCTAGAGCACCTCATCACCCTGGAGGGTGTGAAGGAGGGGCTGCTCTTCGCCGAGCGGGCCTTCTTCTACCGGGATTCATCCATCTACGAGCTGGAAAAACCTGACCTGATCCTTTATACAGCCACTGGCGTTCAGAGAGCCCAGGTCACGTCGGAAACGGGCCGATTCAACCCCAATACGCGTGAAATGCTGGCCATGGGCGGGGTGGTGCTGGTGATCACCGAAGGAAACAAACGGGTGGAGAGTGAGCAGCTGCACTATGATCCCAGCGGGGATCGGATCTGGAGCGATTCTACTACATCTATGGTCGAACCCGGTAGGGTAACGGAAGGCCTTGGCTTCGAATCGGATTTGAACTTCCGAAGAACCGTGGTGGGCCCAGGGAGCATTCGCAACACCGGGGGTGGGGGAGGACCCCAGGGTTGATGAGTTCGTCTCCCCGTCCTGGTTGGGCTCGAAAGGCCTGTTTTCTAGGCTTTTTCGCTCTTTTTGCAGCCGGACCTGTTGCGCCGGCGGCCGGACAGGGGGGCGACGGCTGTGATGTACCTCGCCATCAAGGCCTGGTCATGCAGACCTTTAACAACATCTCCGGGGAAGATCGAATCTTCTACTTTAAATCCCCCACCATCCGGTGCCCGGACGGGGTGACGATCCAGGCCGACAGCGCGGTAATCTACGAATCGACCAACTACACTCAGCTCCTGGGCAACGTGGTCTTTTCCGACCCGGAATCCCGGCTCACCTCGGATAATGCACAATATTTCAGCGACCAGAGGCGGCTGAGGGCCGAAGGGTACCCTGTCCTAACGAATCTTACCGATGGCTCGGTGATTCGGGGTGACCAGATTATTCTGACGAGGGCTGGGCCCCAGGTTCCGGAAGACGCTCTTACCGTCACCGGGCGCCGGCCTCACGCTACCCTCTATCCCACCCGGGCAGCACCGGTAGAGGAACCCGACACGGCTTCTGCCGGGGGCCCTGAGATGGAGCCGGATTCGGCCCAGGCCCTCCCGGACACTATCCAGACCCCTCCGGACACCCTCCAGACCCCTCCGGACACCCTCCAGGCCCTCCCCACCCTCCAGGACCCTTCGGACACCCTCCAGGCCCTCCCGGACACCCTAGGTGTCCCCGAGGAGGAACCGCCTCCGACACCCCTGGAAGCCCGGGATGCCGCGGAACCCCAGGAAGAGCCCGAGGTTGACCGGGTTCCCTATGAAATCGACGCGACCCGCTTCGACCTCCAGGGTTCACGTTTCTTCCGGGCAACGGGGTCCGTCGTGGTTATTCGGGACTCCCTTCGGGCGGTGGCCGACTCACTGGAGTACGATCAGGATCTGGGGTCCCTGTTTCTGAGCAAGGAAGCTTCGGTCACAATGGCTCAGACCGACCTGGCTGCGGATTCCATCAGGCTCCAGATCCCGGGGGATGAGGTTCGGGAGGCTTTTGCGACCGGAAATGCGGTGTTGGAGGGAGAGGATCTTCGTCTCCTGGCCCCTTTTGTCACTCTGTTCTTCACGGAAGGGCGGATGGAGCGTCTTGTAGCCATCCGTGATGTCCTGGCCGACTCTCTTTTTGCCGAGATGGATGAGGATGAGAGGGAGAGAGAGCGGCTCCGGCGGGGCGTTCCGCCGCTGCCGGCCAGGGAGATGGGCTTTACGGAATTTCCCAGGCGCCCCTATGCGTTGGCTCAGGATTTTGCCCTGGAAGGGGACTCCCTGGAGGTCCTGGCTCCGGGGGAGGTTCTGGAGGAAGTGAAAGCGATGGGGCGCGCCCGAGGGGAATCAGAAGGGCGTGATTCTTTAAATGCCGACTGGACCCCGGAACTGATCTCTTCGGATTGGTTGGAGGGAGACACGATCGTCGCCTTCTTTAGAGAGGTGGGGGATTCCATTTCGGTTACCGTTGACCCGGTTTCGGATGTGGACCAGGACATCGATCTGGACGAGCCCCCTCCGGTGCCGACTCGGGGCGCTGTGGAGGCAGCTCAGCCCACGGAGGCGGATACGACCCAGTCGGACTATCAGCTCGACCGGCTGCTCGCTATGGGCGGTGCCCGCAGCATGTACAGAATGGCGCCCTCGGACTCCATTCTCGCTGAGGAAGGCGGAGCTTTGGCGGTGCATTACGTTATGGGGGACGAGATCACGATCATTCTCAACAGTGCTGGGGATGCCGAACGTATGGAGGTCGTTGGCCAGACCCGGGGAATTCACCTTGAGCCCATCAGGGGTGAGGTAGGAATTGTGGACTCCCTGGTGGTTCCGGATACCGCAGCCGTTTCGGGCACTCTAGCCGTTCCGGACACTCTAGCCGTTCCGGATACTCTGGCCGTTCCGGACACTGCCAAGGTAGTTGGGCGAGGAGGGAGGGGCGGATGACCCTTTACGATGATCCGGCGGAGTTGGGGGATGAAGTGGTAGAGGAGGTGGCCGTGAGCCCAAGCCCTGAGGTCCCCGGAAGCCGACTTCGTGCTGAGGGCCTCACCAAGATCTATCGGAAGCGGATCGTCGTCGACGATGTGGCCATCCGAGTCGATCAGGGTGAAATTGTCGGTCTCCTGGGCCCGAACGGAGCGGGGAAGACGACGACGTTCTACATGATGGTGGGCCTTATCCCGTCGAATGCCGGAAGGGTCTATCTGGACGACCGTGAACTAACCGATGTGCCCATGTATCAAAGGGCCCGGATGGGGGTAGGCTACCTTGCTCAGGAGCCTTCCGTATTCAGGAAGCTCACGGTGGAGGACAATGTGATGGCCATCCTGGAGACCCTTGGGCTCTCCAGGAAAGAGCGGAAGGCTCGGTTGGAAGAGCTTCTCGATGAGCTCTCCATAGCTCACCTTAGAAAAAATAAAGCGTATTCTCTCTCGGGCGGTGAGCGTCGGCGTTTGGAGATTACGAGAGCCCTGGTGCAGCGTCCGAAGTTCATGCTTTTGGACGAGCCCTTCGCCGGAATCGATCCAATCGCCGTGAACGACATTCAGCAAATCGTCCACGGGTTAAAGGATCGGGGGATCGGAGCCGTTATTTCTGACCACAATGTCGAACAAACTCTGGAGATCGTGGATAGAGCGTACATAATGTATGAAGGACGAATTCGTGTCAGTGGGACCGTGTCGGAACTGGTCTGGAATGATGAGGTTGCGGATATCTATTTCGGACCTACGCTGACGACTCGGATGCGAGGTCGCTATCCTCAGCCGAAGGCCAATACATGAGCGGTTTCAATACCCGCCTGATCCAAAGCGTCCATCTCCGGCAGGAGATGAAGATCAATCCTCGCCTCTATCAGGCGATGGAGTTGCTCTATATGCCGCTTCTGGATCTGCAGCAGCATTTGAAGCAGGAAATGGCTGAGAATCCCTTTCTGGAAATGGCTGAGGCCGACGTCCAGGAGGAAGAGCAGCTGGACGAAGAAGGGAAAGACGATCCGGCTGAGGAAATCGACTGGGAAGAGATACTCCTTGAGGGTTTCGACGCAGGGGGGCGGAAACAACAGTTCGAACAGAAAGAATATTTCCAACCTACAGCGGTGGAAACCACCGACCTCGAGGACTTCCTGGTCGAACAGCTCAACTATCAGAGCCTGTCGGAACGTGAAATCCGGCTGGGCGAAGAAATCGTAGGAAACATCAGTGATGACGGAGCCCTTTCCTGCACCCTCGAAGAGGTGCTGGAAGGGGTGAATATCTGGCTGGATGAGATCCGGGCCGTGGCTCAGGAGCGCTGGGAGAAAGCGGACTTCGACGACGACGACGAGAGGGAAGCTGAGCGGGCGGAAATGGCGATTCTCTTCCAGTCATACGAAATGTTCGAGGCGGAGGAGATCCTGGTCGTCATTCAGACCTTTGATCCCCCGGGTGTGGGCGCCAGGGATCTCCGGGAGTCCATCCTGATCCAGTTGGATCGAAAAGAAATGTCTGATTCCCTTTCTGCCGCTTTGGTAGAAGAGCATTTCAACGACCTCATCAACCACAGATGGGCCGAGATCGCCAAGGCCAGAGGGATCTCACCCCTGGAGGTTCAAGACGCGGCTGACGAGATCGCCAAACTGGATCCGAAACCGGGACTGAAGCATTCATCGGATCCGGAGCGATATGTGATCCCGGATCTTATCATCGAGAAAATCGACGGTGAGTATATGGTATTCGCCAACGATACCAGCCTGCCTCGCCTCCGACTCTCCCGGGCCTACCGGGAGGTAGCAAGGGAGAAGGGGAAGTTCACTGGGGAAAACAAAGAATTCATTTCGTCGAAATTGAATTCGGCGAACTGGATGATCCAGGCCATCGAACAGCGCCGTCAGACGATGCTGAAAGTGATGGGCTTTATCGTCGACCGGCAGCGAGCGTTTTTCGAAAAGGGCGTTCAGCACCTGAGGCCCCTGACGCTCAGAGAGGTCGCGGAGCACATCGAGATGCACGAGTCGACGGTTTCTAGGGTCACGAACGACAAGTTCGTTCAAACGCCCCGTGGCGTCTTTTCCCTGAAGTTCTTCTTCTCGAGTGGTCTCTCCACGACCTCGGGCGAAGACATTTCAGCGAGAGGGGTCAAAGCGAAGATCCAAACTCTCGTGGACGAAGAGGATCAGAAGCGGCCCCTCACCGATCAAGCCATCGTAAACCTCCTGAAGGCCGAGGGTGTCAACATCGCCCGAAGAACGGTGGCGAAATACCGGGACCAGTTGGGCATTCTCCCGGCTCGCATGCGAAAAAGGGTCTAGTAGCTCTTTTCTCCGTCGTTTACGGCCCGGATTAGGCCCTGACGACCTCATGAGACTCTCCCCCTGGAGGGGTCCAAGACGATGACGGCTCTGGAGGCAGCTGAATCCCTGACGCCGGACATGCGGCGGGACTTCGCCGTTGTGGTCCCCGCGTACAACGAGACCCCGGTGATCCCCGAGCTCATCGGTGCCTTGAGGGATGCATTCGGGAAGTACGCCCTGGACGGTGAGGTCATTCTGGTGGATGACGGATCCGATGACGGAACCGGTGACCTTGCCGAAGAGGTGGGGGAGGGCTGGAGCAACCTTCGGGTCCTTCGGCACAGGACGAACCTTGGAAAGACCGAAGCCCTGGTTACGGCTTCCGAGGCCACCGACCGGACCTATCTGGTGCTTTTCGACGCCGATCTCCAACATCTTCCCGAAGAAATTCCCCGTTTCCTGGCGAAATTGCAGGAGGATTGGGACATGGTCACCGGCCGGAAGGTGGGCAAATACGAAAAACCCATCGTTTCGGGGGTTTACAACTGGCTCAGCCGCCGAATCTTCAATGTGCCGGTATCGGATTTGAACTCCATGAAGGCATTCCGCCGTGAAATTCTGGCGGATCTTCCCATGCGCCACGATTGGCACCGGTTTTTTGTAGTTATGGCCTTTGCCCGGGGGTATTCGGTTTCGGAAATCGATATCCAACTTCATCCCCGGGCGGCGGGAGTCTCCAAGTATTCAGGGCGCTCCCGGGTCTTCTCTGGACTCATGGACCTCCTCTCGGTCTGGTTCATCATCCTCTTCTCCCGGAAGCCCATGATTCTATTCGGGTTTTCTGGTTTCGCCCTGATTTTGGCGGGGTTGGTGGTGGGCGCTGTGGCCTTCTATCTGCGCTTCGTGGAGGGTCTCGGTTTCCGGCCCCTCTTGTACCTCGTCATCCTTCTGGAGACGGTAGGGTTTGTTCTCCTGGGAGTAGGGCTAATGGCAGAAATGATTGCCCATATGCATCATGAGATGGATTACTTAAAGCGACGCATGAGGTGATCTCTCGCCATGGATGAGTCCCGCGGACCCTCCCGGAAGCCCCTGATCCTGGTTGTTATCGGAACCAGGCCGGAGGCTATCAAAATGGCTCCGGTGGTTCGGGCCCTGGCCGGGCGGGGGGCCGAAGTGGACTTCCGCCTCGTACTCACCGGTCAGCATGACGAGTTGGTGGATCAGGTCCTTTCCGCTTTTGACATGTCGGCCGACTACGATTTGGGAATCATGCGGCCGGGGCAGAGCCTCTACGACGTGGCCCATGCCTGCTTGGACGGCCTCAAGGAGGTCATCCAGGCCTGTGAGCCGGATCTGGTTCTGGTCCAGGGGGATACGGCGAGCGTTTTCTTCGGTGCCCTGGGGGCGTTTTTCGAGAGGGTGGGCGTCGGGCACGTGGAAGCTGGCCTTCGGAGCAGGCATCCGGGACTCCCCTATCCAGATCCGTATCCTGAGGAGGTATTCCGCAGGCTGACCGGTGTTTTGACCCTCCACCACTTCGCCCCAACCCGTCTGGCGAAGGAAAACCTTCTGAAGGAGGGGATTCCCGAGGAAAAGATCCACCTGACCGGGAATACGGTGGTGGATGCTCTTTTTGCGGCCTCGGCGATTCCCCATGAGCCCGTAGATCAGGCTCTCACGGAGGTTTTGAACGGGCCCAGAGAGCTGGTCCTCCTCACCGCACATCGACGGGAGTCCTTTGGTGAGCCCATTCGGGAGGTCTTCCGGGCCGTAAGGGAGTTGGTAGAAACCGACGAGGGCATCGAGGTCCTCTATCCGGTCCATCCGAATCCGAAGGTGGTGGAACCGGCCGAGGAGATCCTCTCAGGGCACCCCCGAGTCCGCCTCACGGCCCCCCTGGGCTATCTGGACCTGGTATCGGCCCTGAAGCATGCTCGGCTGGTATTGACCGACTCCGGGGGAATCCAGGAAGAAGCCCCTACCTTTGGCGCCCCGGTTCTGGTCCTCAGAGAGGCCACGGAGCGACCTGAAGGGGTGGAGGCGGGTGTGGCTCGCCTCGTGGGCACCGACCGATCCAGGATCATCCGGGAGGCCCGTGAACTCCTGGGAAGGGGCGCCCTCGCCGGAAATGAGGAGGGGACCCGGGTTGAAGGAGTGAAGAACCCCTATGGTGACGGTCTGGCCGGCGTGAGGATCGCCGATGTGGTTGTTGCCGCTCTGACGGGGGTTCCCCGTAGAACCGCCGACTGGGACGGGGCGTGAAGATCCTTTTCCATTGTGTGTACTTTCCCCCGGAGGTCGGGGGGCTCGAGAGCCATGTGTACTATCTGGCCCGGGCCATGGTTCGCCGGGGACATGAGGTCAGCGTAGTGACCTCCCGGTCACAGCCCGATCTCCCCCTGGAGGAGGTGATGGATGGAATCAGGGTTTATCGCACCTGGTTCCCGAGTCGGAATCCGTTGGGTTGGGTAGCCCACTCCTTGGGTTCCCTTTCCCGCACCCGGAAGCTGGCGCCCAAGGCAGAAATCCTTCATGCCCAGGCTTTTCCGTCCATTCTCCCGATGTCTCTGGGGCGAGGCAGGTCGGATATCCCTCTGGTGGCAACCTTCCACACCTCCCACTTCCTGACTCGGGCTGCAAAGCCGGTGTGGCGCCCCATTCTCGGGAAGCTGGTAGGGACCCCGGACTTCTCATTGGCGGCCTCTCAGGAGATCGCCGATGTGGCCATGGGTTTGGCCCCGGGGGTCCAGGTGGAGGCTCTGGCCAATGGTGTGGAAACTGACGTATTTCGGCGGATTGAACCGACTCTTTCCGCCGGTGAACGCCCCCGAATCCTGATTCCGAGGCGCTTGTTCCATAAGAATGGGGTGGAGTTCTTCGTCCGAGCCCTTCCAGAAATCCTCCGGAGCGTTGATGTAGATGCTGTCTTCATCGGTGACGGGCCGGAAGGCCCCGGCCTCAAGGCTTTGACCGAGGAGCTCGGGGTTTCCCATCGGGTTACGTTCCTGGGCAAACAGGACCATGCGTCCATGCCCGGGCTTCTCAGTTCCGGAGACCTTGCCGTAATTCCCTCCCTTATGGAGGCTACTTCGGTAGCGGCCCTGGAATCCATGGCCTGTGAACTTCCGGTCCTGGCCTCGAATGTGGGAGGCCTGCCCGAGATCATCGATGATAGGGTGGGCGGGTTGTTTGAGGCTGGAAATCCGGGAGCCCTGGCCCGAACTGTCATCGAAACGCTGGAGGCCGGGAATCTCCCGGAATTGGGGCGGGCCGCTCGGATCAGGGTGAAAGAGATGTGGAGCAACGACCGTCTGGCCGAGAGACACTTGGAAATCTACACGGACCTCCTTGAGAAGAGAGGGCGAGCTTGATGGCGCGGAAGGAGAAAGAGGAGAAGGGAAGGGAGGCCGGGAAAAAGGCCCCGACAGGACGGGAACCCGGGGGGCATTTTGAGGATCTGACCTTCCCTACCTGGTTCCCGGCTGTTCTTTACGGGGCGGTGACCCTCCTCCTCTTCCGGAAATTCGTCTTTTCCGGTCAGATGCTCTATGGGCAGGACACTCTTTCCCTGGGCTTCGCAGCCCGGGAGTTTTTTGCTCAGGCCCTGAAGGGAGGGGTTTTTCCCTTCTGGAATCCCTTGATTCTAGGCGGAACTCCCTTTCTGGAGTCCCTGGCGGGGGGGGACTCGCTTTACCCCACCTCACTCCTCCTGATGATCATGGAGCCTTTCAGGACTCTGGGATGGAAGCTGATCCTGCATGTTTTCGGCGCCGGCCTGTTCACCTACGGCTGGGTCAGAGCACTCGGTCGTTCCAGATCAGCCGCCCTTCTGTCGGGTCTCGCGTATCTTCTTGCCCCCTTTATGGTTACCCTCGTGTATCCTGGCCACGACGGTAAGCTGTTCGTCACGGCCCTGACCCCCCTTCTGTTCTGGGCGACGGAACGGGGCCTGGCCAGCGGGAGGCTCAGGGCCCTGGGAGGGATGTCCCTGGTCATCGGCCTTGTCATTCTGACCACCCACTTCCAGCAGGCCTATTTCCTCTTCGGAGCTGTGGGCATCTACGCCGGGGCCCGGGTGCTGATTCTCTGGAAATCGGGCCTGTCCGGCCGATTATCAGCAAGCCGGTTCGGGCTTTTTCTGGCGTTTTCCCTCCTGGGGGCTGGCGTTTCGGCCATCCAGCTGCTCCCAGCTGTCGGTTATGTCACGGAGTTTTCAAGGAGGACAGTCACGACCACCCAGGCCTCTGAGGCGGGGGGGGTGGCCTATTCCTCATCCTGGTCCCTTCATCCTGAAGAGGTGGCGTCTCTGGTCGTTCCGGAGTTCGTTGGGAACAGTGCAGGGGGGGCAGAGTGGACGACCGGGACCTATTGGGGCAGGAATGTCTTCAAGCTCAACCACGAATATGGGGGGTTCGTTGTTCTTCTCCTGGCCTCGCTGGCGTTTTTCGGCGCCCCAAGTCGGGGAATTCGCCTGACGTTCCTGGGAATCGGGTTGGTGGCCCTCCTCTTCGCTCTCGGGGCCCATACTCCGGTTTGGCGAGGGTTTTATGAGCTTGTACCGGGAATTTCCCTCTTCCGGGCACCCTCTATCGCGACGTTCCTCTTCGGATTCGGGGCTGTGACCCTCATGGCCTTCGGCGTGGACCGGGTTCTGGGTCTCGGTGAAGGGTCCGGAGAAGTCGGGAAAGCTCCGGGGGCAACCTCCCAGGAGTCGGCTGCCAAGGAAAACAAAGGGATCCTGTGGTTTCTTATTGGGACCACCGGTGTGGGTCTTGTAGCAGCCGCCCTGGCTTCATCCGGTGCTCTCACCAACATCTGGGTGTCGGTCCTGTATGCGGAAATGAGCCCGAACAAGGCCGAAGCCCTTTCCCGGGCTCAGGATTTCATTACCCGGGGCCTGTTCATCACGACGGTCCTTTCCGGCGCCACCCTGGCCCTGGTCTGGGCTGCCCAGAAGAAGAGGGTGCCCGGGATCGTCTGGGTACTGGGGATTGGGGTGTTGATCACGGCAGATCTGGCCAGGGTGGATGATCCCTTCATCCAGACCATGGATTTCGCGGATTGGGCCGGGCCGGAGCCGAACACCCGGTACCTCATGGAACAGCAGGAGTCTTCGGACCCCTTCCGGGTGTTGGCTATGGGGGGCGATCCTGGTGTGGCCGGAAGCGGCCAGGATGTGAAGCCGACCATCCACGGAGTCGAGCTGGCAGCCGGCCACCACCCCAACGATCTGGCCCGGTACCGGGAACTCATCGGCATGGTTGGGAGCGGAGTCCCGGCCAACTTTTTCACGCCCGACGGCACGGCGCTGAATCCGACCATCCTCTCGATCCTTAATGTCCGGTATGTCCTTTGGCCGGTGTACCGGTACGGGAGCCTCCCAATCGGCGAACCGGTCATGGCTTCCGGTATGGGTGCGGATCGGGTCTATGAAGCCCTGTATGAAATACCAACACTTCCACGAGCCAGGCTGGTGGGAGACGCCGTTGTGCTAACTGATGAAGAGGCGGTCCCTTATATACTCTCCGACCAGTTCAGGCCTGGTGAAGAAGTGGTCCTGAGCGAGGCCCCGGATGCGGAGTTGCCGGGAGGTCCGGTAACCGGGGAAGTGGAATGGGTGGAACGCACGCCGAACCGGATGCGGCTCCAGGTCAGGGCCGATAAGCCAGCCCTTCTGGTCTTCGCGGAAAACTGGTATCCGGCCTGGAAAGCCCGGGTCGGGGGCACGGAGGCATCGGTTCTCCGGGCCAACCATTCCCTCCGGGCAGTTGCTGTCCCGGCGGGTCAGAGCGAAGTGGAGATGTATTTTGACGGGGGTACCCTGAGGGTGCCTCTCCTCATCAGTCTCGTTTCTCTGGCTTTGGCCCTTCTTGCCATTTTTGGCCGAAGACGGAAAAGGACGGAGCCGGATGACGGAAATGAGGGGTAGTCGTGACCGGAGCCGGTGATCCCGTAGGGTCCCGGTTGGGAAATTCCGCGTCCCCGCCGCCCGCGTCCCCGCCTCCCTATACGTCCTGGATTCCACGAGGGGGGAAGCTGGGCCTTCAGTTGGTCCTGACCGGCCTGGTCACCTGGTTTATTCTCCGGGCCGTGGGCTTCAACCTGGAAGAGCTCCGGGCATTTGATCTGGGGACTTTGGATCTCAATATCGGCCTCATCGCCCTTTCGTCGGTGGTTCTACTGCTGGCGTACCTCTTTTCGGCGGCACTTTGGGGCCGGATGGTGAAAGAGATCGGGGGTAATGAAGTTGGACTGGTCCCGGCCTTGAGGGTCTTTTTTACAGCCAACCTGGGCCGATATCTTCCAGGGAAGCTCTGGCAGGTTGCGGGATTGGCTTACCTGGCCCGGGGAGAGGGGGTCCCGACAGGGACGGCCACGGGGGCTGCTGTTCTTGGGCAAGCCTTCTCCCTTGCGGGAGCAACCCTGCTGGGAGCTGCCGTTCTCCTAAGTAATGGAAGCGGTTCTTCCCTAGGGGGTGGCTGGGCGGTGGGTATTGTGCTGATTCTCCTTCTCGCAGCTACCTCTCCCGGGATCTTGAAGGTCACCATGCCCTTCTGGTTCCGATTGGCCAGGCAGGAAGTGCCAGGCGGGTTCCGGCCCGACCTCGCCTTCGGGATCCGGTGGATGGGCCTTTACGGTTTGGCCTGGATCTTCCAGGGGCTGGCCTTTTGGATTCTGGCCCGGGGCCTGGGCTTCGAGTTGACCCTCTTCGAGGGTGTCCCAGCCTTCGCTGCGGCTTATGTTGTCGGCTATCTGGCACTCTTCGCCCCGGCTGGGGCCGGAATCCGTGAGGGGGTGCTGGTGGTACTGCTGGGGCCGGTGCTCGGTGTAGGTGCCGGGGTCCTAGCTCTAGTCGCCAGGCTCTGGACTACAGTGGTGGAACTTGTTCCTGTAGCGATACTTGCGGGTGGTTACCTGAAGTCAGACAGAAAGGGCAGGAAAGACGGTGTCTGAAGGCCGGATCCTTGTCGTAATGCCGACCTACAACGAACGGGACAACCTCCCCAAGGTGGTTCCTCTTGTTCTGGATACCCATCCCGACTTGGACATCCTCATTGTGGATGACAACTCCCCGGATGGAACCGGGCTCGTAGCGGCCGGGATGGCTCGGGACGATACCCGCGTACACGCGATGCACAAGGCAGGGAAGGGGGGCCTCGGGAGAGCCTATATCGATGGCTTCAAGTGGGGCCTGGAAAGGGACTACCGGCTCTTTTTTGAGATGGACGCGGATCTTTCCCATCCAGCGGATAGGATTCCGGCCATGATCGAACTTTCTCGGAAACACCCTGTGGTCCTTGGCTCCAGGTATGTTGGACGCCGGGTGAACGTGGTCAATTGGCCCCTTTCACGGTTGCTCATCAGCGTTTTCGGAAGCATTTACGCCCGGATCGTCACCCGCCTACCCGTAATGGACGCGACGGGCGGGTTCAACTGCTGGCGCCGGGAGGTTCTGGAAGCCGTAGACCTGGATAGGGTGGAAAGCAACGGGTACGCTTTCCAGATCGAGCTCAAGCTCCGTGCCTGGCGAAAGGGCTTCCAACCGGTCGAAATCCCCATCGTCTTCACGGAAAGAGAGATCGGGGAGTCGAAGATGTCGAAGAAAATCGTCCGCGAGGCTGTTTGGAAGGTCTGGAAGCTAAGGCTCATGGACCTTTCCGGCCGCCTCTAGGAGACCTCTCTTGCCCCTCATCAACCTCCTCTACCGGTGCCCCCGCTGCGGCCACGGCACGATGGAAGGAGCCAAGGATCAGGCTCGATGTCCCGAATGCGGTGTCGTATTCGCCCGAAGTGGGGAAGGAGGCCTGATCTTTGTTCGTGAGCCCTTCGGGGGAGAATGGGACGTACCTGGAACCGAACTCACGGCGGCCATATCTGCCTGGGAGGACAAAGGGTGCCTTCCGGGAACAGAGGGTGAGGTCTCCGAAGAAGGCGTAGGATCTCCCCGGAAAGAGATGACCCGTGAGGCCGAGGTTCTGGTTCGCAGTTCAGGGAATGAGGCTCCCGTGTTTTTTGGGGGTAGCTTCCTGGGGTTTGCCGAGGCTATGGGGAAGGCCACGTCAGCCAAGCTCCGCCTTACTGAAGAGGGGGTGGAGGTGGAGTATCATGAGGCGGACACAGGTGAGAAAAACACCAGTTTCTGGCCCTTTTTCGAGATTCGGGCTGTGCAAACCAGCTCCAGCTCTCTTCAGTTTTCCCCCTCGTCCGGAGGACTCCTGGAATTCCGTTTTTTGGCCGATTCTTCCTACCGATGGGAGCGACTCCTCCGAAATGCCATCCGGCGGGCGTACAGGAAAGCAGGTTTGGGGGAAATTCTAGAGTTTCAGCCACGGATCGTCGTAGAATGACCGCCGGGAGAGTTTCGCTTTGACCTGGTATGGGTTTTTCCGAGGGATGTTGAAGCCATTCCTCCATGCCGCGTGCTGCTTTGAGGTGTCTGGGCTTGAGAACCTTCCGTCCGCCGGTCCGTTTATTCTAGTGGCGAACCACCAAAGCTTCCTCGATCCCATCATCGTCCAAACCATCTGCAGGAGACCTCTCCACACATTGGCAAAGAGCACCCAATTTTCAGGGAAATTCATGGGGTGGGCAATGCCGAGGGTAAATGCCATCCCTACAAGACGTTATCGAGTGGAGCCTCAGGCAGTACGTGTGGTCCTGCGGAGCCTGGCCGAAGGGAAGGCTGTGGGGGTTTATCCCGAGGGTGAACGATCCTGGGATTCCGGAATGCAGCCCTTTCGGCGAGGTACGATCCGCCTCCTTCTGAAGGCGGGCGTCCCGGTAGTGCCTTGTGGTGTTGCCGGGGCCTACGACGTCTGGCCCCGCTGGAGTAAGACCATTCGGCGGGCAAGGGTCCGGGTGGAATTTGGAGAGCCCATATGCTGGCCGGCCATGGACGACCGTGCACAGCGGAACGAATACCTCCCGGAAGCGACGAAACAGTTGACCGACGCCCTCACAAAGCTCAGCAGCTGGGATCTCCAGGCCCAGCCAGACTCAAGGCCGCCCTGGCTCAAGGGGTCCGGTTCGGACTGAACCGTATGCCCACAGAGGGCCAAGAAAGGGCCTCTAGGTAGGAACCAGCCTCCGTTACACCGCGTCTGTCGTCGGATTCAGTCCTAGTAACTTGACATAATATGTATTATACGACGTAGTGAAGAATGCAATTATAGGGGTTTGGAGACCCTACCCCGGTTGAGCTTGAAGTCCCCGCAAAGCCGGATGTACCCGGCAGAGTCGGAGCTAGCTGATCACCTCGGCCAAGCGCATTTCCCAGAAACCTCTCTGGGGGTCGCCCTCCTCCATGGTCGACAGCACCTCTTCATACAGCTCGGCTGCGCCGGCTTTGTCTCCGGCGGCCGTCCGGATTCTGGCGGCACCGGAAAGAGCCTCGTACACCTGGAAGGTCAATTCGGAGGAATTGGCCAGTCGCAGATAGAGACGCTCAGCCTCTTCAGGTTGATTCGATTCTTCGTAGGCGGCGGCCATGAGAAAGCCCGCCTGAAGGCCGATGGGCTGTGAGGCCATCTCTCTGACCGCAGGGGCCAGAACATCGATGGCTTCTTCCGGCGTGCCGTCTTCCAGGAGAGCCTGGCCAAGGGTCAGCCGGGCCTCCATAGCATAGACGGTTCCCTCAAACTGTTCGACGTATTGATGAAGGTCGGCCTTAGCTGTTTCCCGCTCCCCGAAACCCATGGTGCTCTGGACCTGCGCGAGGCGGGCAACCGCCTGCTCTTCCCAGGAGCTCCGGTATTTCGCGTAGTACATGATCCCGGCGACAGCCACCACGGCCACGATCCCCACCAACATCAGGACCTGGCTTCGCTCCTTGGACCATTTGATCACCTCGATCGTCTTCTCAACGAAAACGTCTTCGGCTTCTTTCTTTCCCTCAGGCTGGGGGCTTGAGGCTGGATGTCGGGTTTTGCTCATTCTTAACTCGTTCGGCCGGTCATGAGACTCGGGAAATGTTTGAAAAAGCTAGCCTTAGGGGCTTTGGGGGTCAACGGACGGGCCGACGCGCTACGGCCTGTCCTGGCAGGCCAGGGATTCGGGGCGGATAATCCAAATCCTTCCGCCCTTCCCAACCGGGCGGACAGGTGGCGATGAAGCTTCCGGTCCCGCCGGGGCACAACCTTCAGCGGCATGGTGAGAGCCTATAAGACATCAACGGATCTCTTCGACAAGGGTCTCGGCTCGCAAGAACTCAAACCCGGCCCCGTTCCCTCAGGAGAGGATGGAGAGCCAGCGCGGTTCCGATCAAAAGAGCCGGCATTGAGACCATAGCCGCCTCCCGAGGCCCGATCGAGTCTGCGAGGACGCCGGTTCCAAGAACGCAGATAGACCCGGCCCCCCATGCGAGGCCCATCACAATTCCGGACCCTACCGCTGCACTATCCGGGAGAATCTCCTGGGCTTTGACAACGATGGCCGGCATCATGGCCATGCCGAAGAAGCCGGCGGCGCAGGCCGCCAAATATGCCGGTAGCCCCCCCGGAGGCAGCGAAACGGCCAACATATGGCCTGGAAACGCAAAAAAAGTGAGGCCAGCCAGGAGGCGACCCCGGTCCATCCGGTCAGCAAAATAACCCCCGGCCAAGGTTCCGAATGCCTGCGTCCCGAGATAAAGGCTCAAAGCGAGGGCTCCGGCGGCTTCGGAGGCCCCGCTTTCGGCTCCGATGATGGGCGCCATGGTAAGAAAAACCCGCTGGGCAAAGGCTCCCATCATGCTGATTCCGAAAAGAAGCCCTAGAGGCCCACGGAGCCTCATCAATACTTTCCGGGGCGAAGGAGGGAGCTTGGCGGCACCGTCCCGACGACTTGGAGGGAGAAAAGGATAGATAAACGCTGCCAGGATAATGCCCGGAAACATGGCGATCCAGAGTCTCTCCAGGCCCAGCCACCCGACAATTCCAACGGCAACAAGGGGCCCGATGGCAAATCCGAGGCTTCCTCCAAGGGAAAATACGGACATCCGGAGCCCGCTCCCCTTCCCCTCCGAAATTCGGGCCGCCATGGAGGCAGCCGGTGGATGAAAAACCGCACTTCCGAGTCCGCCGAGGAGGAGAAAGGTCACCAAAACCCAAAATGAAGAGGGGACACCGATCAGGGAGAGGAAAACCGCGGAGAGTAAGGGCCCCAGGACAACGAACAGCCTTCTTCCGTATCGATCGGACAGGAATCCCACCAGCGGCTGAGGGAGAGAAGCCGCCAAGGAGAGGATCATGGCCAGTGTCGCGGCCAGGGCGATGGAAAGGCCCAGTTTGTCCATCATCCGAGGCAGGAGTGGAGACAGGAAAGCCGCGTAGGAATCGTTCACCCCGTGGGCCAGCGCCACGA